>CAZNMC010000020.1:0-35874 GCA_964574285.1 uncultured Sangeribacter sp.
GGAATCAGCCCTAATTTTTTCTCCGCTCAAAAATTTTTAGCGGACAGTAATAATTATTTACACTACAAACTGGAGTGATTACACCGCTAAGGTAGCTCCTCAAAATCCGTCAATGGGCAACCCGAATGCTACGGGAGATGTTGTGATTTTGGAAAGTGTTAAGGAGGCGATTTATGATTTTAAGGTAACATCTATTGACCAATATGCGTTCTATCGCTCATCCGTGACCAGCGTTACTCTTCCCAATACCATCACGACTATCGGCCCATCCGCATTCTTCGCAGTGTCGACACTGGAGAAAGTCGTTTTAGGCTCCGGACTCACTTCAATTGGTTCGAACGCTTTTGCTTATTGCGAAGAGCTCACCGCAGTGGAGTGTAACGCGGAGGTGCCTCCCACGATTGCTGAAGACACTTTCCCGGAGGATGTGAAGGCAAATATCACGCTGACTGTCCCTGCTGGGAAAGCCGCTATCTACAAAGCCGCTCCCAATTGGTCCGGTTTCAAGGAATATGTTGAACCCTACGATCCGAATGTGGGTGTAAATACTATTGCAACTTCCTTCGATGCTCCGGCTCGTTGGTTTAACCTTCAAGGTGTGGAAATTGCTACGCCCGAAAAAGGACAGATTCTCATTGAATTTAAAGATGGTAAATCCAGAAAAGTTATTTTCTAATTGATAAAGTATCCATTCGAGGCATCGGGGTCATTGACCTCGGTGCTTTTGTTGCTTCTGTCTCGACTTATACGAATAAATATTTAAATTCCAATATCATGAATAAGATCTTAAAAAAAGCATTGCCTCTCTTGAGTCTGGCTCTTTTCGGACAGACGACCGCCCTTCAGGCTGCCAACACTTACGTGCAGATAGGAGACCTCTATTTCTTTCTGACCACTAAAGCATACGAGGGAGAAGAGGGTGCGCTTCAGGCTGGCATCAGTACTCCAAAGGGCCTTACCGTTTGGGAAGCCGGTACATACGTCGGCGACATCGTGGTGCCGGAATCCTTCACTTATCAAAATCAGAAATATTATGTGACATCTGTTGAAGAGAACTGTTTCTACAATCAGAGCGGTGTAACTTCGGTGAAGCTACCACAAACTATTAAGACCATAGGAGGGTATGCATTCAACACCACCTCCATCAAGGAGCTGACTCTTCCCGCTTCGGTCGATTCGATGGGAATGATGGTGTACGGTCGCACAAACACCCTGACCAAGCTTACATGTAAAGCGGTTACTCCACCGAAGGGCACGAATATCAATATGTCGATGAGCCCCGATGCGGCCGATGTGGAATTTTATGTGCCGGCCGGTTCAGTCGATGCATATAAGGCTTCGGCTGCCTGGAAAGTTTTCACAAAAATACAGGTGATAGCAGAGGAGCAAATATTGCCGACAGCCATCACAGTCGACCCTACTTCCTTCAAGGACTATATCGGAGGGAAGTTCACCCTCACTGCGACTGTCGCTCCGGAAAATGCCGACGACAAAACGCTGATTTTCACCAGCTCCAATCCTGAGGTGGCAACTGTTGACGCTGTCGGAAATGTAGCGTTGGTTGGAAAAGGAGAGTGCGACATCATCGTATCAGCCAAAGTCGCTCCCGAAGTAAAAGCAGTGTGTCGGGTTGTCAGCGAAGAGGACCTCCGGGTGTTTCCTACGGAAGTTAAAGTGAATATGTCCAACATTCTGCGTCCGGTGGGCGACCGCTTCAAGCTGGAGGTGACTGTGCTCCCGGAAGATTGTTTCGATAAGAGTTATACCATTTTGTCGAGCTATCCTGATATTGTATCGGTAGATGAAGAGGGATATCTTTGTCTGAAAAAGACCGGTGTGTCTTTCCTGACGGTTTATGCCAATGTGGATCATCGTGTGGGCACCAGTGTTTCGGTGACTTCCCGCCCCGACACATTGGAAGTGGATGGATTGACTTATAAAATCTATCCCGAGGTATGGACAGCCAAACTCGTGGGTGCTCCGACTTCGGTGGCTACAATTAATGTTCCGGAACGCTTCCTGACCAACTATACAGAAAAAATCTATTGCAGTGTCATTGAGATTGGAGAAAAAGCTTTTGCCGATCATACGAATTTGAAAAAAGTGATTCTGCCCGAATCAGTCGATTCCATCGGTCTGTCAGCTTTCAAAGGTTGTACTTCTCTTGAGTCGGTTAACATCCCCTCAAAAGTGAAGACCATTCCCGGAGCAGCTTTCTCCGGAAGCGGATTGAAAGTGTTCGATATTCCGGACAACGTGGAGACAATTGACAATCAAGCATTCATGAATTGCACTAAATTGGATTCAATCAATATTGGCAATGGAGTGAAAATGATCTATCTCCAGGCCTTTGATGGTAGTGCCGCTCTTCGCAGCATCGTCTCAAAGTCGACAGTACCTCCGACTTTCTTTAAGGCCAGTCTTCCGGCCGGAATGACGCTTGATCCATTTGCTCCCTCGATTTATCCTACTTGTGTTCTGGAAGTGCCTGAAACCGCTATCCCGGCTTACAAGGCTGCCTATGTGTGGGAAGATTTTGCTAATGTGAAGCCAATCGGCTATCTCGGTGTTGAGGAGGCTATGGCTGAGGACGTCAATTCCTCAGCAGTGCGATATTTCAATCTTCAGGGATTGGAAGTGACACGCCCCGAAAAGGGTCAGATTGTGATTGAAGTTAAGGACGGGAAGAACCGTAAAATCCGTTTCTGATTAAAGTTGACATCAATCGTCTAATCTTCCCGATTCTCTAAAGAGAGTCTGACGTATATTTTCATTATAGACTTAAGGAGACCGTTCACTGTGCACAGTCTCCTTAATAATTAATTGCGAAAGTGAAATCAGTTGGATTTCCCTAAGAGTTTTTTAATCAAGGGGGAGAGAATCGGGACATTTTCAAATCGCCCGACGGCAATGATGTAAACGACGACAAGAATAGCCCGGGTCGAGTATCTCAACCATGCGCAATTTGGGAAATCACAGGCCCATACACCTATTATCCAAAGAATGGCCGCAAGCAAAGTGTAGCGCCCCATGCGAGCAATTTCATATCGGATCGGATAGTAGTGTTGGCCTATGAAATAGCTTGCGAGCATGACCACGAAGTAACTGATAAGAGCAGCCCATGCCGAGCCCATGTATCCGCGTGGAATTCCGATGAGAGGTACGAGCCAAAGATTAAGAAGGAACATCAACGCGAAGCAGAAGAGGGAGAAATACATTCCCCAGCGCGTTCGGTCGGTCAGTTTGTACCAAAGTGAGAGATTGAAGAATACCCCGTAGAAAAGGTCGGCTGCCATCATGATCGGGACAACATCCAGGCCTGCCCAATAATTGGAGGAAACGAAATATTTCAAGACAGGCAAAAAGAGTGTGACACCGAGAAAGATAAGAAGTCCGAAGACGACAAAGAATTTCATGGCGTCCGCATAGCCTTGTTTGCTATCTTCTCCGGCACTTTTTGTCCGGGCGAAGATGAAAGGTTCGTAGGCGTATCGGAATGCTTGGGTGAACATGAGCATAATAACAGCGATTTTGATATTGGCTCCATAGATTCCGACCATTGCCCGAGCTTCTTGTTCGTTACCTTCGAAGAGACGAGGAATCATGATTTGTCCCATGTTTTGACTTAAGATTCCGGCTACGCCCAATATAAGCAAGGGCCAGCTGTAGGAGAGCATTTGTTGCCAGAGTCGACTGTCGAATCGCCATCGGCGCAGGCATTGGGGTAGCAGAAGAAGAAAGACACAGAGGGTGGAGATTATGTTAGCCACGAAAATCCATCCCACTCCAAAGTCTTTCCCGCCTGCGGGGGTATAGAACCAATCGATAAGAGCGGGACAACTTTTCATCATTGCCGGGCAGCCGACGAGGAAGAGAAGATTAAGAGCGATATTGATTCCGATATTGGCGAGTTTGATGGTAGCGAAAAGGTAAGGTTTTTTCTTATAGCGGAGATAGGCGAAAGGAATGTTGGTAAAGGCGTCGACAGCCACGGTGACTCCCAGCAGCCAGACGAGCAGCGAATAGTTGGGTAGCAGAAGAGCGTTGCTGACGGGACGCAGCAAAAGTGTCAGAAAGAAAATGAAGATTGCCGAAGAGGAAGCGACAGAGATAAGGGAAGTGGTGTAGACTTTTTCGGGATCGGGTTCTTTGTTGGCATATCGGAAGAAACCGGTCTCCATTCCATAGTTTAAGATAACTAAAGCGACAGCCGAAAGACTGTAAAGATAACTGACGATTCCGTATTCGTCGGGATTACGGAAAATATAGACGTAGAGAGGAACAAGCGCCCAGTTGAGAAATCGGCCGAAAATGCTGCTTAGACCATAGATTGCGGTCTCTTTGGCCAGTGATTTTATACCTGCCATTTTTCGAAAAAATTAAACACCGGTTTTGGAGGATGGGAGAGTGCAAACCTTTTTTCGGAGTGCAAACTTACTAAAAAATCCCGTTCGGTGCAATTTCCCGAAGAGTAAGAGAATTTTATCGCAAATTATTGAGTCGAGGTCAGTCTTCAACTCGATTTTTTTTGTAACTTCGCGCTATCTTTGCGAGATATTTGCTCACAACTGATTTAACCTATCAACAGATGAATTATTCAATCATTGATTTTATCAGCCTATTGGGCTCGGTCTGCCTTTTTCTCTACGGTATGAAGGTGATGAGCGAGGGTCTGCAAAAAGTGGCGGGCGATCGTTTAAGGACCATCCTTGGCGTAATGACCAAAAACCGGCTTACCGGTGTCTTGACCGGAATTCTGATAACCGCACTCATCCAAAGTTCGAGTGCATCGACTGTGATGGTGGTTAGCTTTGTGAATGCCGGATTGATGTCGCTTGCTCAGTCGATGGCCGTGATATTCGGTGCAAACGTCGGCACTACGGTCACCACCTGGATTATCTCGGCTTTCTCTTTTGAGGTTAACATCTCGGACTATAGTATTTTGCTTTTGGCTGTCGGAGTGCCGATGCTCTTCATGAAGAAGAGTTTTTATAAGAGCTTGGGAGAATTCCTGATTGGTTTTTGCTTTCTTTTTATGGGCCTGGATCTCATCAGTCAGTATGTGCCCAATCTTCAGGAGAATCCGGAGATGCTCAAGTTTCTCAGTGGCTACACCACTCTCGGTTATGGATCTATTTTCATCTTTTTTGCGATCGGCATAGTGTTGACGATGGTGGCGCAGAGTTCGGCTGCTACATTCGCTATCACCTTGATTATGTGTTCGCAAAGTTGGATTTCCTTTGAACTGGGATGTGCCATAATTCTCGGTGGTAATATTGGAACCACCATTACTCCGGTCCTTGCTTCATTGAGCGGTAATCTTGCTGCCAAGCGCACGGCGATGGGACATGTGTTGTTTAACGTTTTTGGCTCTATAATAGTGCTTTTCGTGTTCCATCCGTTCATGAATCTTGTAGCCGACATAACCCAGTGGTGTCAGGGTGTCAATCCTTTGGATATCGATGCTGCACAGAAGGCAGCCATGGCTGACACGACTTTGCTGAATCCTGCCGGAGGACTGACCGCCAAAGCCCAGGCATCAATTGCTTTTGGCCTGGCGATGTTCCCCACGGTCTTTAATGCGTGCAATCTTCTGATTATGATTTGGTTCACCAATCTCTATGTGAAGATTGTCTGTGCCATCATGCCCACTCGCCACAAGGATATCGAAGAGGAGTTTACTCTCAAATATATCAATCGTGGTATGCTCTCTGCCTCAGAGCTTAACATTACCCAGGCTCAGAAGGAAATAGTGGTCTATGGCGAGCGTGTCAAGCGGATGCTTGCGATGGCGCGGGAGCTTATTCATTTGCGCGAAAAGGATGATAAATTCCAGGAGACCTACAATCGGATTGAAAAATATGAGGAGATTTCCGACAGAATGGAAATCGAAATCGGCAACTTCCTCAATCATGTGGCTGAAGGCCGGTTGAGTCCCGAAAGTAAAATGCGAATCACAGGTATGCTCCGGATCATAAGCGAAATCGAATCGATTGCCGATGGATGTTACAATATTGCGAAGACCTTGACGCGGAAAAATCGCAATCAGGTGGAATTTGAGCCGGCTGTCCTCAAGGAGATCGACGCGATGTATGAACTTGTCGACGATGCGATGGACAATATGCTTGCCATCCTTCGTGAAATGGAAACTCCCGAAAGCGCCAGAATTGTCGGGGCCTATAACAAGGAACGCGAAATCAATAATCTCCGTAATTCCCTTCGTGACGGTAACATACTTAACATCAACAATAAAGAATACGATTATCAGGAAGGCATCTTCTTTATGGATCTCATCTCGGAGGCCGAGAAACTTGGCGACTATATGCTCAATGTGGTGGAAGGCGTCAAGCATCAGTTCAAGCCGGCCACTGCTTCTTGAATCGTTACCTGATTAACCTAACTTTAATCTTTTTGCCAATAAAATGGAAAACAATCGTTTCTGCGTGATAATGTGTGGAGGTGTAGGCTCTCGCTTTTGGCCCTTCAGCCGCGATAATATGCCTAAGCAATTTTTAGATTTTTTCGGTACTGGACGTTCCCTGCTCCAGATGACAGTCGATCGTGTCAGCTCTGTGGTGCCTAAAGAGAATATTCTTTTGGTCACCAACGCAAAATATGCCGACATCATCCATCAGCAGCTCCCCGAGATTCCTCAAGATAATATTTTGCTTGAGCCGGCAAGGCGCAACACGGCTCCCTGCATTTGCTGGGCTTCGCATCACATTGCGGCTCGCTGTCCGAATGCGCTTATCGCTACGCTTCCTTCCGACCATTTGGTGCTGAAAGAGGAAGCTTTTTCGCGTGCCATTGCAGAGGGATTTGATTTTGTGGCGCAAGGAGGACGCTTGCTAACTCTCGGAATCAAGCCCACTTCTCCAAACACCGGCTACGGATATATTCAGCTTGGCACTCCGGTCGCCGGGTGCGACGACACTCGTAAGGTGAAGTCTTTCACTGAAAAACCAAACCCGGAGATGGCTAAAATATTCCTCGATAGCGGTGAGTTTTTCTGGAACTCCGGCATTTTCATTTGGCGAGCTGATGATATTTTGAATGCCTTTGCTGAATTTTGTCCGGATATGGCGCAGCTTTTCGATGCCGGGGCGCAGTACTATGCCACACCGTTGGAGCGTGAGTTTATCGATTCCCAGTTCCCGAGTGCTCAGAGCATTTCCATCGACTATGCCGTGATGGAGAAAGCATCGAATGTCTATGTCAAGACTGTCGACCTTGGGTGGAGCGATTTGGGTACCTGGAAGGCGCTCTATGATATTTCACCTCGCAATTCCGACGGCAACGTTACGCAAAATTGCAATGTTCTTGCACCGGATTGTAAGGATTCTATTTTCGCGGTGAAAGGAGATAAGATAGTGGTTGCTTCTGGTCTTGACGGATACATAGTGGCCGACAACGGAAACGCTCTTCTCATTTATCCCATTTCCGACGAACAGAAAATCCGTCGGATTGTCAATGATGTTAAGGATCGTTTCGGTGACCGATTTGTATGAGCCGGTCCGCGTCCGTGCAAGAGACTCACAGCGCTGCCCACTGTGAGTGGGGAAGACAAGCCGAGGATATTGCTGCCGATTATATTCGTAGTTGTGGCTACGTCGTTCGAGAACGCAACTGGCGTCCAAAAAACTCTCATTTGGAGGTGGATATCATTTTTCAGATTGAGTCGACCATGGTGTTTGTGGAAGTCAAGGCCCGAATGAATGAAGAAGTTGACCCGGCGGATGCTATCGATGATCGCAAAATTGGGCGACTTTGTCGAGCTGCTGAAATTTATCTTTCCATGCAGTCTCACGACTTCGATTACCGCTTCGACATCATCACAATAAGTGGCACGCCCGACTCCTACACCCTCGACCATCTCCCCGATGCATTTCTCCCTCCGCTTTCCTGATCAAAGACTCGGTTAGCAAAAAAAGAAGCGATGTTTCCCAACACCGCCACTTCTTCTATAACCAAAATTCAAGTACAATGTTTTTTTACAACCTCGACATTCGCATGCCGAAAATTTGTAGCGTAATAGATGACTATTAAGTAATTTGATTTTGCTGTTTTGAACAGCAGTAGTTTATGATAATATTGCAAAGATAAAAATATTATTCATAAAAACAAAATATTATTTCAAAACTAATTTAAAAAATCAAATTTTATATTCAATATTTTGACAAATTGTAAATTCATCTTCATAAGTTTTGCGGAAAATTCCTGAATTGAGAATGTAAAAGACACTGATATTGTCGGATCAGCTTTCAATTTGACAAAACAACATAAAAATAAGCGAAAGATAAATTTTTTCTTTTTATCCTTCGCTCTATGTTGAAAATTGTTTTTTAGGCGATATCCGTTCTTTTATTCTTTGGGTTTTCCAGGAAGCACTTTTGGAGTTAACACACCCGAAATAAACGCACCAAGCGTCATGACGACGATGCAAACGATCAGCACTAACTTGATTCCTCCTGTCTCAAGCAAAACCGGCATGAGAAACACACCCAAAATAGCTCCCACCTTTCCGAACATCGCTGCCATTCCGTCGCCTGCTCCCCGATAAGCTACCGGATAGATTTGAGTAGGAATAATAAATGTAGCCAAATGCGGGCCCGCATTGAGAGCCATTTCAAACGTTACGAATGAGACTATGGAGACCCAAAGAGGCAGATGAGCCAGATAGGCCCATAATAATACTGCCATTCCGAGAGCCGAAAGGATAAATCCCCATGTCATCATGTTCCCATGGTTCATTTTTCGGACCAAAAGCAGACCAAACAGAAATCCTGGCAATATGAAGAAGTTGATGATAGTGGTCATTTCCACTGAGTTGATTACTTTGGCCAATCCCTGAGCGTGGGAGTGATCAATACCCAGCGCGATGATGAGAAGGGGCAAAAAGACTCCGACACCATAGACTCCGACGCCTTCGCAAGCCCATGTCACTCCGCTGTAGATGAGACGAAGCAGATTTTTCCCTTTGAAGAGGTCGAGGGTGCTTACCGGTGCTGTGGATGGTGGGGTGGATGGGGCTACCGCTTGGGCATTCGGCCCGAGGAGCTTTTGAGCAGCCTTTTGAGCCTTTTCGGTTTGACCGTGTGCCATAAGCCATTTCGGAGAATTGGCCCAATTAAGGCGCAACAGAAATGTGATTAATCCCATAGCTCCCATAATGAGAAACAGATAGTTCCATTGGGGTGCCTTCAGACCCGATTCCAGCCACCACCAACTGAGCGCGGCCATGCCCGTGAATCCAAGAGCAGAGGTGGCTTTGGCAGCCCCGACCATCATCAGATTCCATTTGGCTGGCATAGTCTCCGAAATGTAGTCGGCGTCCAGTGTATAGCCTCCTCCGACTCCAAACCCGATGATAAACAATGCGGGAATCAGCATTTCCACTGTTGGAACAAAAAAGATTAGCAAAGAGCCCACCACGATAAGCAACGGGCAGATGCGAAACCACTGTAGATACCCTTTGGAGTCAGTGATGTGTCCGATGATGGGCGACCCGAGAGCTATACCCAGCAATCCGATTGCGCCAATCACACCTTGCACGAAACTCGACAGATGGCTGTCAGCCGTGTGCATCAGCTGCATCATGGGGATGATAATACCCACAAGTGTCGACAGGGCAGCTCCAATCAATTGTTCAAGGCTGCTGATGGCCCAAACGCGCCATTGCGACTTGCCCATCGGCAGATTGGGAATCGGTATGAGTTTTCCTTTTGTCGTAACCATTATGATGTGTAAAGAAAATTACTTCACGATTTATCCGTGTCTTCAGATTTTACGATATCCTGTACCCATAAGGAGTGGTCGGGGAGAGGACGATTGTCAAGGGTGTAGCGAGGCAGTAAGAAGAGCCAGGTAGCTATACAGAAGGGCGCAGTCAGCGTAGGAATCCCATAAGGGAGCATAATTGCGTCCATCGCGGCCTGGATGAATACTGTGGTTACTATTCCGGCCAATGTCCAAATAGCAGAACGCCAAGTGGGTTTGTAGAAAGTGCAGCCCAAAGCAATTCCCGTCAGTACGGGGCTGAATCCAAACAAACCATGGGAAATGGTGTCGGGGTCTCCGTGGAAGACGATGGCAATGAGCAGGGCGATGGCCGAACCGAGCGCAGCCCAAAGGGCAGCCCAGCGGCTGCAGACAAACAGTCCTACGAGAAAGAATATACCGGTCACCCAAGAATCGATAAGAAACACTTGAGATACCCCTCGTAACCAATACTCAATCAAATTCTCAAATCCACCTGCTAAATGGCCTCCTGTCGGGATGGTGATTTCCGGTGTGGAAAGTCCGACCGGATCAAGACCGGGAAAATAACGGGCCGCGAAGAGAAACACCCATGTCATAAACACGAATGGGAAGGTCAGTGAATTGATTTTCCACGGTGCCATGACATTGTTGAAGCCGTGGCGCACCCATGTGGTCAGCATGGCACATAGCACCAGACAGACCCACATCATCCAATTGTTGCCCATAAAGGTGGGAAAAGCACATCCGACCAATATTCCGTTGAAGCCCCATAGTCCGTCGAGACCGTCATTCACGGAGGCGTTGTTGCCCATAATGATGCCGGCAAAAGTTGAAACTAAGAGGCCTACTAAAGCCCCCCATGCCACTGCCGGAGTTCCCGTCTGATATGAACCCCAAAAGATTCCCATAAGAAATAGGAGACCCGTCCAGGCGCTTTGTTGAAACATCACTTGTCCCGCACCACGGAAGATCGTGCGAATGGAGACGCCTACAGGACTCTTGATTATTGCGTTTGTCGACATATTTTGGTTTGTTAGAAATTGTTTTTAGTGGATTGGGTAGGACTACAAAAACTTTATCTCCACGGGAATTCAGCCGGAAGGGGCACACCTTTGACTGCTTTCCGCACCGAAGAGCAAAAATCCCTGACGACAGCCTTTACCGGCCCCGGTTCAAGTCCAAGCACTTTGAAAAGCAATCCGGCTCCGTTGGGGAGATGAGTGATGCCGGCAGCCAAATGCTTCTGGCGATCGATGAAGGGATTGGTGGCCGCATAGATTTCCTCCGCTTTATCGGGAGGCGTCATAACGATTACGTTTGCGAAAACATCATATCTTCCCATCACTCCCGTGTCGCGCAAATTAGCTCTGTCCGGAGAGATGATAAATTTTTCACGAAACAGTTGTTCTCCATCTGGACGTTGACCGTGCGAGCAAACCGACAAGATGTCGAATTTGAAGAGTTCGCCCCCATTATAATATTTTCGGCCACCCATATAGATTTCAGAATAAACAACCGTGGCGGAGGGATGCACCGTCAATGTGGTGTCGCAGATGAATCGGGTATGAGCGTGAGGGATAATCGGCTCGGGCAGAAATTCCAGATAAGCGTTTTCCTCCAGTGTGAGGTTTTGAATCATGCCGGAGTAGTTGTATTTCATGGAGGCTAACTTGGTGGCAGCCCCGGTCGAAACCCACGCTTGCGCGTCTTTTCTCACGGTGATGTCTTGGCGATAACGGTCGCCGTCCACATTCGGACCTCCTGAAGACAGAATATAGACGCATGGCATGTCCGGCATCTCGGAATCGAAATAGAGTTCCTGCTGCACAATCAGGGGTGCGCGCCGGTCGAGTTCACGCAGAATCGACTTGCCCTCTTTGTCGAGTTCAAATCCGAGATTGAGAAAGCCGTGTTTCCCCGGACAGCCAACATACATGGCTTTCGGTTCGGACAGATAAGGCTTCATTTCTCGTGCTTGTGAGAAATCGACTTTGGGGGAGTCGGAATATTCACGTTTTATGCCGGGTGTAAACATGACAAGGTAAGGTATTTATCCGGTTGATAATCAGTTTTTGTCAAAAAGAGCCATTTTGTAGATCAGATCAATCAGCTCGTCGATTCCTTCTCCTTTCATCGAGTTGGTGAAGACGAAGGGTTTGCCGGGACGCATCCGTTCGCTGTCTATCCGCATCACTTCCAACGAAGCTCCCACATAGGGTGCGAGGTCGGTTTTGTTGATAACCAGAATATCACTTTGAGAGATACCGGGCCCGTCTTTTCGGGGAATCTTATCACCGGCTGCCACGTCAATCACGTAAATAAAGAAATCAACTAATGCCGGTGAGAAAGTTAGAGTTAGATTGTCGCCTCCGCTCTCAATAAACACTATGTCGGCATCCGGGAAGCGAGCTTCCATTTCTTCCACCGCCGCGATGTTCATCGAAGGGTCTTCCCGCACTGCTGTATGGGGACAGGCACCTGTCTCAACGCCGATAATCCGGTCTTCGTGAAGAATCCCCTTCAGAGTCTTGCGGACGTGCTTGGCGTCTTCGGTGGTCACGATATCATTGGTGATGATGAGCACCTTCAATCCTTTTTCAATCAGTTTTGGAGTGAGAGCTTCGATTAGAGCGGTTTTTCCAGAGCCGACGGGACCGCCTACCCCTATTCTGCATGTTGACATGATTTCTATAATTTAGTGTGGATTAATGGGTTGGAGAGAGATAACTTATCTCGGGAGGAACTACGACATAAACATTCTCATTTGGCCTTTTTCATGGAGCGAAGCCAGGATGTCCATTTCGGGCACAAAGCAATTCATGTCGTCGAAGGTCATTTCTTTGGCTTCGGCAAAAAGAGCCGGGATTTCATCAGCCAGTCGGAAGAGGATTTCCTGAGTGTCGTAGTGGCTTACTCGGACGCAACGAAGGGCTGCTCCAAGTATCATGTTGATTACGCCGTATTGCGACGAAGTATAGAGCTCTTCTTCTGACAGGGCTGCCAGTTGAAACACGATTCCTTGTGCCACCGGATATGTCCCAGGAGTGACGCCGGAATTGATGTCGGCAAGCCAGCGACTCAATATCTCCGATTCGGGAAAAAGTTTCACTCCCAATTCTGCCAATTTCTTCCCCATGCGTCGTAGCATCAATCGGGCTTCATCATTCATTTTGAAAAGCATCAATTGGCTGTCGATGGCAGTTAGAGCTTCGTAATCATCCGATGCGGTTGCCCGGTGAGCAATTAGAGCAGCTACTCCATCGCTGAAAGCGGCTTGTCGTGCGGCTGCACGAGCATATTCCTCCAGGGTTGTAGCGTCGTGGACGGTCTTTTCATAAGATGCTGTCTCCAGTCCATTGGAGAAAGAGAATGTCCCGACAGGAAAGGTAGCATCGCTGAACTGTATTAATCGCGACAACTGAACAAGTCGTGAATTCATAGTTGGGAGAATAATTATTCGTGGATATGAGCGTCGTGGATATGCGGATGGCCGTCAGAATCAGTGTGGACATGAGCATGGCTTTCATGCCCCGCACCTCCAAATAAACGACGGATTTCATGAGGAGCCAAATAGGGAATAATGCCACGGCCCTCTTCAAATTCGTATGTGATTTCTTCTATATGGTGAGTTTCAAGCACTGCCAGCATAACTTTCTTGTCAACTGTCAAGGGTACATATACTTTCGTCCCTTTGACAACTGCAGGCCAGTGTTGATTGCCGATAGCGTGACCCAATTCCACAGAAATACGAATGATTTCCTCAGGCGATTTGGATTCGAGCCGAGAAAGGTCTATGACCAACACCGGATTGAGATCGAGACGGATGACGGCTGCTGTTCCTGCTTCGGGGTTATAAGCTACGATGTCACCGTCTTTGACCTGCGTCTGGCGTTTCAAGGCCACTGGAAATTCATTCCCTCGGTCCCCTTTGCCAAGAAACCGGCTTTTTTGTGCTGTCCACTGATCAAGGAAAATTGATTCCACTTCAACGTGGTGAAGTTTTTCGTGCCAGTCGGGTTCGTGGGCATTGCCCAATATTTCGGTAATGACGTTCATAAGTGTGGAGATAATTTCTTTAAGTTTAATAGTGAGGACGCCGCCGGTCGGGGCGGCGTCCCCTGCAATAGATTATATTTTATAATTAGTTCATCCCGACATCAGCTGAAGAAATATAGCTGAGCCAAAGGAAGTTCTTTTGCCGGGGGCACTGTGGCCAGAACGCCGTCGACATATGTGTTGAATGTCTCGGGATCCACCTCGATATGAGGAGTAGCCGTGTTGCGAACCATATCTTCTTTAGTGATTTGACGACATTTATGCACCCCGTAAATTTCTGATTTCAGGCCCAAACGCTCTTTGATACCGAGCTCTTTGGCTGCTTGAGAAACAAATGTCATGCGGGTAGCTTCGATTTCCGGACCCCAGCTGCCGAAGTTTCTGCGCATTGAGATTGGCTGAGTGGTGGGAAGGGACGCATTCGTGTCGCCCATGGCTGCCCAGTTGATGACACCTCCCTTGATGACCATTTTCGGTTTAGCTCCAAACATTGCCGGCTCCCAAAGAACCAGGTCGGCCATTTTGCCAACTTCGATTGAGCCCAACACATCGGAGATACCATAAGTGATGGCGGGGTTGATAGTGATTTGAGCCAGATAGCGCAATACACGGAAGTTGTCGTTTTGGTCGCTGTCTTCTTTAAGTTTTCCGCGCACTTTCTTCATGTACGAAGCCATTTGGAATGTACGCATGAATGATTCGCCGACGCGACCCATCGCCTGCGAGTCCGACGAAACCATTGAGATGATGCCAAGGTCGTGGAACACATTTTCGGCAGCCTGAGTTTCCGGACGCACGCGGCTTTCTGCAAAGGCTACGTCCGAAGGAATCTTCGGGTTGAGGTTGTGGCAAACCATAATCATATCGAAGAGTTCAGCTTCTGAATTGATACCGAAGGGTAGAGTTGGATTGGTCGAAGAAGGAAGAACATTCATCATCGAAGCCACTTTCAGCAAGTCGGGAGCGTGACCGCCACCCGCTCCTTCCGTGTGGTAAGTATGGATGGTGCGTCCGTCGATGGCAGCGATAGAGTCCTCAACATAGCCGGCCTCATTGAGTGTGTCGGTGTGTATAGCCACTTGAACGTCGTTCTTTTCTGCATTGGTCATGCACGCACGGATTGCAGCCATGGTCGAACCCCAGTCTTCATGGATTTTGAAGCCCATTGCTCCGGCTTCTATTTGCTCCTGAAGAGTCGGGTCATAGGAAGTATTGCCTTTGCCAAGGAAGCCCATATTGATAGGACATTGTTCGGCTGCACGGAGCATTTGAGCCAAATTCCAGGGACCGGAAGTAATGGTAGTACCATTAGAGCCATCCGTCGGACCGATGCCACCGCCAATCAGAGTTGTGATGCCGTTGGAAAGACAATCAAATGCTTGATATGGACTTACAAAGTGAACGTGCCCGTCGATGCCGGCAGCTGTCAGAATGAGGTGCTCGCCGGAGATGGCGTCGCAGCTCGGACCTGTGCAGAGCGAAGGTGTGACACCTTTCATCACATTGGGATTACCGGCTTTTCCGATACCGGCGATTTTCCCGTCTTTAACACCCACGTCCGCTTTCACCACTCCCAAAATCGGGTCAAGAATGGTAACATTTGTAATTACCAGATCCAGCGAGCCATCTTTGGAAGTTACGGTGTTAGCTGTGCCCATACCGTCGCGGATAGTCTTCCCGCCGCCGTAGACTACTTCATCGCCATAGACGCGGAGGTCTTTTTCAATCTGAACGTATAGATCTGTATTGCCCAAGCGGATTTTGTCACCCACCGTGGGACCGAAAAGCATATTATTCTGTTGTCTTGAGATAGTAGCCATGGCTTTATTTTTTTGAGTTGGGGGTGGTTGTGAATTCTGCGTCGGCTTGTTCCTCTGTAATGTCTTGGAAGCCGTATTCTGTCATGCGGCGATAAGCCTCGATTTGCTTGGGATAATAGGTAGGAGTGTCTTCCAGGCCCGTATATCCGTTGACCAGGTCGTTGAAGCCAATGACTCTTGTCTTCCCTGCGTACGCTACAATTTCGATTTCCTTCTCTTCTCCCGGTTCGAAGCGGATAGCTGTGGTAGCCGGAATGTTAAGATGATAGCCAAAAGCAGCTTTACGGTCAAATTGCATATAACGGTTCACCTCGAAGAAATGGAAGTGGGAACCGATTTGAATAGGACGGTCGCCCGTGTTGCGCACTTTGAGTGTCTTTGTGCGACGGTCTGTGTTGTATTCCAAATCCCCTTCAGCGAGGATTACGCCTCCTACGGGACATGGTGTTGACGGTTCGAAGCCGGGAGTGTTGGGATACAGGATATCGGGTACTCCGGTGTAGACTCCTGTCGGGGTCTGATATGTCTCAGGCTGAGGTGCGGTCGGAGTGGCCGCTTTATCGGTTGTGCTCATAGTTGTGAGTTTAAGTAATTGAGGATTTAGAGGTTACTTGATAGGTTGATGGATAGAAACAAGACGTGTACCATCGGTGAAAATGGCCTCGACTTGCAGCATATTGATCATGTCGGCCACTCCGTCCATGACTTGGTCTTTAGTCAAAATGGTGGTGGCCGAGTGCATCACGTCTTCCACAGTCTTGCCGGCACGGGCTTCCTCTAAAGCATAGGAAGTGATATACGCTACCGACTCGGGATAATTGAGCTTTAAGCCTTTTTTCAGACGACGCTCGGCAATCATGCCGATGGTGAGGAGTTGAAGCTTCTCTATCTCCTTGGGTGTTAAATGCATAGGGCGTTGAGTTTTTTATGTTAATAATGTTGATTTATTTGTCGGTATCTCAATTCTCAGTGTGGCTTTTATTTGGAGAGGAAAATAATAAACCCCGCGCTTTTCGTGTCACTCCGATATTAGATTAACAATGTTTGTAACGGATATGTTCAGCCTGTTTCTCTTGATTTGATAAAACTCATCCTTTCTCACGTTATTGGATCACTTCTTAATCCAGCAGTTTCAATTATTATAAATCCAATTTACGTCATCTGTTTCCTTTATTCTTTTGGTTAAAGATAGACAAAATCTACAATCCTACATAAAATATCTTCATCTAATGCTTCCTCATCAGAGATAAAAAACTAATTTTGCATTCAAATAATTAGCTAAAATAAATATGTGGAAATGTCTGATAATTTGTCTGCTTGCACTCACCACCTCCTGTGCCGGTCCAAAAACCGACGCAAACGATGAAGAACAGAACGAGACAATTGCTGTCACCAATATCCAGGGGCAATGGGAAATTGAGAATGTTGTCGAGAATGACTCTTCTTATGTTCGGCCATCCGAAATTGAACAGGCAATAACTGCCTACATTGACTTTAGGTATGATAACACTTTTGGTGTCACCACCAACTGTAATCACATTGGGGGCTACTTCCATCAGGCCAATGATTCTATCCTATTGACTGACATTTCAGCCACAGAGATGGCTTGCGAAAATATGGAGTTGGAAGAAATGCTGAAGCAGATTCTCCCTTTGGTCAATACCATTGACTGTATCAATGATTCCGTTACTCGCCTTAATTCCGACAAGGGTGATTCTTATATCGTGTTGAAAAGAAAATACATAACCGTCAAGTAATAGAGAAGTGAACATTACATTATTCATTATCGGATGCTGCAACATTGCCATTGGATGCAGCCTTCTGAGAAAGAATCGGAGTAACCGGAATTTTATAGCTTATTTAAATTTGTTAATCGGTATTGTGGTGATCATCTTCAGTTTTACCATTTTCAAACATGCTGAATAATCTGATATAGGGACTATTAATCAAATCTGTTATTTTGCATTGACATTAAAAAATAAATAAACCACCCGGGAAGTATTTCAATCGAAACTTCCCGGGTGGTTTGATATCCTGTGAATAATTTCTTTAATTTACAAGCATCCCGGCAGCCACAGCCTCGGCAGCCTTATCACCTTTTGTTGCGCGGATAATCTCTATTGCAAAAGGCAGAGTTGTACCCGGTCCCTCAGACGTAATTAAATTTGGCTCTACGACAACAGTCTGTTTTATATACTGCCCTCCATTGGAATTGATGGATTCCCCAAGTCCGGGGTAGCATGTCGCCTTCTTCCCCTTGAGTACTCCGAGCGGTCCAAGAACTACCGCCGGCCCGGCACAAATCGATGCTATTCGACCGTTTTTCTGATAGTGGGCCAGTATTTTCTTTCTAACTTCTTTATTAGCAAAGAGATTCTGTGCGCCCGGATCACCACCGGGAATAATCAGCCAGTCGGCATCGTCAGTATTAATGTCTGAAATCATAGAGTCAGCCACTATCGTCTGACCCGTTGCACCCTTTACCTGAAGATTGTCTGAAACCGCTACTACCGTGACCGGAATGTCAGCTCTGCGGAGAGCATCTACTGTGGCAGTGGCTTCAACTTCCTCCACGCCCGGTGCGAGAAAGATATAAGATGTTTGTGCATTCATAAACATTGTTCCTAAAAAAATTGAAAGTGTCGATAAAACACTTCTTAAAATCCATTTTATCATATTGCTTTAACTCTATACTCCTCTTCTCTTGAGGAATCAATTGTCTAACTTGGTGGGTGAGTGTCGCGCCGTCCCTCTTATTTAATATTCTTTACATAAAACTATTGAAGCTTCAGGAATGTTCAGATGTGCCACATAAACAAGATATCTATTTATTTAGTCACTTATTCATAATTAAGCTATTCAGTTTATTAAAAGCCTTTATATATGTTCTCCCCACAGGAATAGCACGTCCGAAGTTATAAAGATAAACACTCCGGGTGGAAAATTTTTCTATATACGGAATTGACACAATAAAAGATCTGTGTAGTCTTACAAAACAGTCCTCAGGAAGCATTTCTTCAATTTCCTTCATCGTAATCTGAGGTACAACTGTGGGCATATCCTTTCTATATATCTTCACATAATTATCCATAGCCTCTATGACTATGACATCCTTTAAGTGGACTACAACATTTTTATGATTCTCTTTTACAGTTATGCTTCTAAACGTAGATTCACCATCCTTATATTGAATTAACTTCTCGGCCTTTGCCATTGCTTTCTCAAACCGGGGATAAAATATAGGCTTATGCAGAAAATCAACCGCATCTACATTAAACCCCTCCAATGCATAACTGGCATAAGCCGTAGTGAAAATAAGACACGTCTCTGCGGGCAGATCTCTTGCCAATGTTATTCCGTTATGGGTGTTCATTTCAATGTCAAGAAAAACGATGTCGGGATGAGTTCCCTTAACGCACTCCATGCCTGCAACCGGAGAAGTGAAACATTTTAATTCAATATCCCCATATTGACGACAATATTCCTCTATTACGCGCAAGGCAATTGGTTCGTCATCTATTGCCACACATTTTATCCTGGACATAGGTCTATCTTAAGTTGTACGTTATAATATACTGTGTCATTAACAATTTCAATTGCATGTTTATCGGGATAAAGCAGCTCAAGTCGCCTACGGCAGTTTTCTATACCCAAATGTTCCCCTATGCGCTTAACGGAAAATATACGGTTAGACGTTAAAAAGGTAAGTTGACCATTTTTTTCGGTTATAGTAATCACGATCACGCTTTTATCCACCGGAGATATTCCATGCTTAAAACAGTTTTCCACAAAAGTAACCAACAACATAGGTGGAATGGGCAACGTCCTATCTTCAATATTAATCTCCAGTTTTACAGATGTCATTTCATTGAGTCTCAAGGACTGTAACTCCACATATTGTCTGATGTAATCAACTTCCTCAGAAAGAGCTACAAAATCTCGCATGGACGTAGTATGAATATAGCGGAGCATTGATATGTATTTTTCCAATGACTCCAGCGCCTTGGCATCATGTGTCAGGAAGAGACCATATAAAGAATTCAGCGTGTTGAACATGAAATGTGGCTTGATTTGGGCTTTATACAATTCAATCTCTGCTCGGTCTCGTTCCGTTTCCACTGCTCTGCGACGTGACCTCTGTATGCTTGCCTGCGTCAGCAGCCCTATGGCAAAACTGAAAGACTCAACTATCATGAAAAGTGACCACACTGCCTGACGATATTGGAGAACCGAAGGGAAAAACCTCACTATGCCCATGTCATGGATATTAGGTTCCGGGTGGTAGAGAGTTATCCGAGACAGACAATAGGTTATACATACCGACAACACAATCACCCCTATCCCTATCCATTGTTTTTTTGCGCCTCCAAATAAAAAGGGCACCGTAAAGCATCTGTTTACAACATAGATAACGTAGAACCACACTACAATAGTGATGACATACCATTGGAAAGAATAAAACCATCGTTCCATTGGAAAAATCATCACCATGATTGGTAATATAATAAGACAAAACACGAGGTCTATGTACCTTGGCAGATTTGACATTGGGTAGAAATTGGATCTATAACTGATGCAAAGATAAGGAATTTCCTGTTAAGGCTATCCAGGCTTTATTGTCGTTTGCCATTAAAAACGCGC
The DNA here is from genome assembly GCA_964574285.1 of uncultured Sangeribacter sp. Lineage (GTDB taxonomy): Bacteria > Bacteroidota > Bacteroidia > Bacteroidales > Muribaculaceae > Lepagella. The sequence continues at coordinate 20,277 of CAZNMC010000020.1, forward strand.
CGTTGGCCACTATACACTGACGACCATATCAGAGGTTGGGGTTTAATTTCATAAATTTGTCCTAAATCTCACAAAAATGAATGTAAAAACCTTCATTGAACGTCCGATTCTTGCCGGTGTCATATCAGTCCTGATTGTCATTTTAGGTGTCCTTGCACTGATTCAACTTCCCATTGAGCAATTTCCCAACATCGCGCCACCAACCGTCAGAGTACAGGCTTCATACACTGGAGCTAATGCCGAAACTGTTATGAAAAGCGTGATTGTGCCTCTTGAAGAAGCCTTGAACGGGGTTGAGGATATGATGTACATGACTTCCACAGCCACAAATACAGGAACGGCTGCAATCACAATCTACTTCAGGCAAGGAGCAGATGCGGATATGGCAGTCGTTAATGTCCAAAACCGGGTTGCATCCGCTCAGGGCCTTCTCCCGGCCGAAGTCACAAAAAGCGGTGTGACGGTCACAAAACGTCAGAACAGCACTTTGAAGTCAATAACACTCTATAGTCCAAACGACAGATTCGACTCCAAATTTCTGACAAATTATATGAAAATCAATATCGAACCTCAATTGTCACGAATTGCAGGCGTCGGAGAAGTTAATATATTCAGTGCCGAATATGCCATGAGAATATGGCTAAATCCCGCAAAAATGTCACAATACGGACTCGTGCCGGCAGACATTGACAGGGTACTCGCTGAGCAAAATATCGAATCTCCCACAGGTACCCTTGGTGCCGAGTCGATCAACACTTTTCAGTATGTCTTAAAGTACAGAGGACGGTTTGAGGAGGCTTCCGAATATGAGAATCTGGTCATAAGAGCTCTTCCCGATGGAAGCGTTCTTCGCTTGAAGGATATAGCGACAGTCGAACTTGGGGCCGCAAATTATGCTATGATTAGCCAGACAAGCGGACACCCAGGTGCAAACGCTATGATTGCACAGACAGCAGGATCCAATGCAAATGAAGTAATTAAGGAAATTGACAGAACTCTTGATCAACTCAGGGATAAATTACCGGAGGGAATGGTGCTTACTGACATTTCCAGTACAAAAGACTTCTTAGACGCTTCAATCGAAAAAGTTATAGAGACTTTAATAATTGCAATTATATTAGTCATTCTGGTGGTGTATCTCTTTATTCATGATTTAAAAGCCACCTTGATACCGACCATATCTATAATTGTATCTCTCGTCGGGACTTTCGCATTTATATTTGCTGTAGGATTTACTTTGAATATGCTCACACTTTTTGCCATTGTCCTTGTTATCGGCACAGTGGTAGATGATTCAGTTGTTGTTGTCGAGGCTGTGCAGGCAAAGTTTGAGGAAGGTGAAAATGATCCTTTTCACGCGACTGTTTCTGCTATGGGCGGATTGTCGGCCGCCTTAATCACAACAACGATAGTGTTTATGGCTGTTTTTATTCCGGTCTGTTTTATGGGAGGAACAGCGGGAATCTTCTATAAACAGTTCGGATTGACGATGGCGGTGGCTGTGGGAATATCCCTTATAACCGCCATGACACTGTGTCCTGCTTTGAGTGCTTTGATTATGCGGCCAAAGAAAGGAAAAGGTTCAAAAACTACTTTTATTGACCGTTTCAACTATGCATTTGACAAATCATTCACCGCCGTCATAGATCAATATAAAGGGGGTGTCAGGTTTCTGTCTCGGAACCGCTGGATCGTACTTGCATTGTTCGGCATTTCTGCTATAGGCTTGGTTTGGTTGATCTCTACCACTAAAACCGGTCTTGTGCCCCAGGAAGATATGGGCACCATTGGTCTCAACATACAAGTTGCGCCCGGCAGTAATCTTGCGGAAACGAACCGAATTATGGATGAAGTAGAAGATTCCATCAAAAGTATACCCGAAATATATATTTACTCCAGAGTAACCGGCAAAAATGCCCGACATGATCAATCGGCAGCTGCTGGATCTTTCAGCATAAGGCTTAGGGACTGGAGTGAGCGTAAAGGCAGTGAGCACGATATAAATTCAGTCATTCGCGAAATATACAAGCGCACTGCTCCAATCCATTCCGCTCAAGTTCGTGTCTCGCAATCGCCAATGATTTCCGGATATGGAACCGGGAGCGGGTTTGAACTTCATGTCCAGGATCGATCCGGATACACCACAGATGAACTACTTCAGGCTACCCGTACTTTTATCGACTCCTTGAATGCACGCCCTGAAATATCCCACGCCTATACCACGTTCGATACCAAATACCCCCAGTATATGGTCGAGGTGGACGCTGTAAAGTGTCTTCAAATGAATGTGTCACCGGCTGATGTCCTATCGACTTTAGCCGGATACGTAGGTGGCACTTATGCTTCAAATCTCAACCGATTTACCAAATTGTACCGCGTGATGGTACAGGCAGATCCGGAGAGCCGACTTGACATAGAATCTCTTAAAAGTATGTTTGTAAAGACCTCGTCCGGTCAAATGATACCTATTGATAATTTTGTGACGTTGACAAGAGTTTATGGGTCTGAGAGTCTTTCCAGATTCAATCTCTTTCCCTCAATTTCAGTGTATGGGGAACAGGGAGAGGGATATAGTTCCGGAGAAACTCTCAGTGCTATAAAAGACGTGGCGGATAAATATCTTCCCTCCGGATTTGGTTATGAATTTGGTGGAATGTCACGGGAGGAATCATCGACAGGAAATACGACAGTAATTGTATTTAGCATCTGCCTTGCGTTCATATACCTCATACTATGTGCTCTCTATGAAAGCCTCACTGTCCCCCTGGCTGTAATAGCAGCCGTCCCGATGGGGTTGGTAGGAAGTTTTCTTTTTGCCCGCTGGTGGGGACTGGAGAATAATATTTATATGCAGATTGGACTCATTATGTTGATTGGACTTCTTGCTAAAACAGCCATTCTTCTGACTGAATATGCCACTGCCCAAAGAAAAAAGGGTATGGGGATTGTAGAGGCGCCCATATTGGCTTCAAAAGCTCGTTTCAGACCTATAATCATGACCTCTGCAACGATGGTATTTGGGATGTTACCCCTTATGTTTGCTTCCGGAGTGGGAGCCAACGGAAATGTTTCTGTCGGTGTGGCGACTGTCGGAGGATTGCTGTTCGGTACTTTGGCATTGCTTTTCATGGTGCCGGTCTTCTTTATCATGTTTCAATATCTTCATGAGCGGATAATGCCTAAAAAAAGAAGAAGTAAACCATAGAAAAAATAATATCTTACTACATAGAAACTACGTTCAACTAAACATAAAAAATCCGACAAGGCTGTCGCTGTGAGTGCGTGCAGTCTTGTCGGTTAACTAAATTTGATTATTCAATGTCTATTTTTTCTGTTTGAAAAGCCAATCTCGGACAGATGTGATTTTATAAGCGTAATCGAATGAATACATGTGTTCGCTTCCTTTACCGTCTTCTGGAAGCACCGTTCCGGTTTCAAACTCGAAAATATTGATTGGTGCTCCTTTTTCAAGCATTGTGGCTGCAAGTTCACTCTGACGTTGCTCCGGAAGTTTGGCACTCCATTCAGCGAATGTATATTTAACATCTTCTCTTCGGGCAGCCTCTTCAAGAGGGCTTAGACATTTATAGGCTCCCCCTTTATTACCCGCTATGAAGTAAACGAATTTATGTTTTACTAATGAGTCGAACGTCGCAGTATCCCAATGGCAGTCTACAAAAATAGATGCTGCGAATAGGTCCGGATAAGCCACATTGTAATACATCGAAATCATTCCACCCATGGATTGACCAGTGGTATAAATCCTTTCCGGGTCAACATTCTTGTCGGCAACAACGCTTTTTAGAATTCTAATTACGATGTCTACTTCATCCGTATGCTCGTAGGCGTCATTAACCGCCACGCCTGAAAACTGCGGGACGAGTACATAGCATGGGTTTTTAGTCTGTGAATCCTCCGTGGTCCATACCAAAGCCCCATATCCTTGAGTTAAGGGTCGAGTGACATCGGAGCCCGGTGTACTGGCATCGGCCATGAAAAGAACCAATGGATATTTTTTATTCTTATCTATCTTTTTAGGAGAAAAGAGATTGTATTTCATTGTTTTGCCGGTCTTAGAATCCTTAAACTCAAATTGCTTGAACTCCGGCACCTTTGTCTTAATCATCGTCTGCAGGGTGGCATCTCCTGATTTATCAATCACCGGGCCTCCTCCGGGGGTGCCCAGTCGGGGACCACCTCCTTTTTCCCTTTTTAGGGTATGGGTGTCCCTCACTTGCGATTGTTTTTCTTTTGTGCTGTTAGTGCTACTGCATGATGTTGCCATGACTGGAATGGAACATATGAGCCCCGCTAATAAGGATGTACGCAATATAAGGTGTTTGATATTCATATTATTATGAGATTTTATAATAGTTAGCTGAAGCTTAGTTTTGATTAAGAGTTCTTGCTTTCTCCACTAATCGTTTACCCATTTCAAAACACTTTTGCTCGTCTATCGGGAACTGGGTTTCGTGACGAGCGATTCTTTCCTCCGCATCAAAAAGATTAGCGTTCATTTTAGAATAATCCTTGAATTGAAGGGTAGCATACGAATTGTATTGTTCTGCGTATCCGAGAATGAATTCGAGATTATTTTTAGTCATCCCGAGCGAAACCTCATAACCTCCGGCCTTATAATATTCCTCGTCAGCATTCATCGTAAATATCATGCCTGCAGGAATGATCCGTTTGCCTAACACTCTCGTGATTTGTCCGTTTTCTATCTGATAAGAAGTCAGGGGATAGAGAAATCGCTCAATGAAAGACCGCACCATTCCCGAGGGGTATCCGAAGAAATTTGGAGACCCGATAACGACTGCATCCGCCGCCAAGGTCTTCTCGAGTATAGGTCGAAGATTGTCGCGTATTGCACATAATCCCCCTGTATTTATTCCTTTACATTTGCAGGCGAAGCACTCAAGACATCCCTTGATAGGTTCGGCATACAATTCGACGAGTTCAGTTTCTGCTCCAACAGAGACAGCTCCCTCAAGAGCCTTCTTTACCAGTGTGTCAGTGTTCCAATCCTTACGGGCACTTCCATTTATTCCGATTACTTTCATTGGTGAAATTATGATTATACTTTTTTATGGAACAAATAAGTATATGGACTGGTTTGAAAATACTTGTGGGGATAGAGGATATTTGAAGGATGTCAATATTGTCCCTTATGGTAAGCGGGTTTTAATATTCACGCACCATGTAGGGCGCGACTCGCTCTACACAAGACTCAGATCATTTGTGGATGTTTCAATTCACGCACCCATGTGGGGTGCGACTGGACGTATTTATCCCCATGTGGCTAATGTGCCAGGTTTCAATTCACGCACCCATGTGGGGTGCGACGTGTCGTAGGAGTCGCAAAGATAAGAAAATTTGCTGTTTCAATTCACGCACCCATGTGGGGTGCGACTCCTGTTCGACTGGCGCAAAAATCGTGCGATCCGTGTTTCAATTCACGCACCCATGTGGGGTGCGACTTCGCCTGGGAGGTGACGCTGTTTAAGGATTGTTCGTTTCAATTCACGCACCCATGTGGGGTGCGACAACAAATTGGCTTGGTATGGTGGAACAAGATCGTCGTTTCAATTCACGCACCCATGTGGGGTGCGACCGATTTATTAAACACGCATCACATTTACCACAAGGTTTCAATTCACGCACCCATGTGGGGTGCGACGTTAAGCAGGCAGATAATATAGCTTATAATATTGTCGTTTCAATTCACGCACCCATGTGGGGTGCGACACGTACAATTCAACGACAGTACATTCTATAATGAGGTTTCAATTCACGCACCCATGTGGGGTGCGACCGCTATTCATACTTCACAGGGTTCACACTTGTAGGTTTCAATTCACGCACCCATGTGGGGTGCGACCGGCGTTAGTATCGGCAAATTTGCGAGGCATAAACGTTTCAATTCACGCACCCATGTGGGGTGCGACCAATCTATGGATATTGCTAAATATCAGTATGAAAAGTTTCAATTCACGCACCCATGTGGGGTGCGACCTTGCGCTTTTGCTATAAATGCTAAAACACAGCTCAGTTTCAATTCACGCACCCATGTGGGGTGCGACCGCGGCACACTAACCGCGCAGAATTGCTGGACGGAAGTTTCAATTCACGCACCCATGTGGGGTGCGACCATAGCGGCGGAAGACGCAGACCCAAGCGATTATGATGTTTCAATTCACGCACCCATGTGGGGTGCGACCCGGTCAGCAAGGAGGTCTCTCGGTCGATCGTCACGTTTCAATTCACGCACCCATGTGGGGTGCGACCTCATCAGTACCACCATACAACTCAGTTATACCAGTTTCAATTCACGCACCCATGTGGGGTGCGACCGCTTTTCGACTTCGTATGGCACCGACACTCGTATCGTTTCAATTCACGCACCCATGTGGGGTGCGACCCTATATCTGTGGCAGGCACCCCGGACACCACAGGTTTCAATTCACGCACCCATGTGGGGTGCGACCCAGGCTTTTTTTTTCGCCCTCTCCGTCACTCTTGGTTTCAATTCACGCACCCATGTGGGGTGCGACGCGGTCTTTGCCAGTTCTTTGTCTTGGTACTCGCCGTTTCAATTCACGCACCCATGTGGGGTGCGACCTTACCATTGACAGGCTTACAGGATGATAATTTGGTTTCAATTCACGCACCCATGTGGGGTGCGACCTCAAGGCGCCCTGCCATTGGTTCGTCTTATCTTGTTTCAATTCACGCACCCATGTGGGGTGCGACCGTTCCTTTTTCTCAAGGTGATCTTTGTGATTATCTGTTTCAATTCACGCACCCATGTGGGGTGCGACCATTTAACTTGTCACATAATTACAAAATGACTGGTGTTTCAATTCACGCACCCATGTGGGGTGCGACCAGCAGTAGTCAAAATAGAGTAATATTCAGTATTATAATAATCCAAATTTGCGAATGAGAAGGAGTCCCTCGGATAATTAAAGACTAAAGAACTCTCCAGATTTGTAAATTCCTTATAATCAATCTCTGCGATACGTCTGCTAATTTTGTGTTACACTACATTCGCAGGGAAGGAATATCAGCTGGTAGCTCTTCTTTAGATTATAAGTTCTCCTTCTATTTCATAAGATGTTACTTTACCGTGTTGCTCTATTTTAGACATATAATTTTTCCCAAGATGATAGATTCTAATGGAATCTTCATCGTGGTCAATAATCTGTAAAAGCCCCTCTCTCATTTTTACAAAGTTACTCCCATCTACCAAACATTCAAATACAGAATTCTGAACTCGTTGACCAAAATTCTGACAGCATTTAGCCACATTTCGAAGTCGTTTCTGGCCATCCGGGGTAGAAGTATTCACATCGTATGTTATCAAAACGTACATTTTAAGTGTATTATTTTATTAGGAAAACTGGATAATCTTCAATATCCCCCCGGATATACCTCGCCAGGAGCAGAGATTGAACATGAGGTAGGAGTCCCATTGATATTTTTTCTTGAAGATAAGGATGGATTAATTCTGTTTTCTTTTTGGTTTGCCATGCCGAAAGAAATTTTTTTAATCCAGACTCAGTAAATTCTACGGAAGTCTTAGATAGGGTGTCTTGCCCACTATGAATTTTAAAATCAGATGGTGATATCTGCTTTTTATTCACTAAAGAAATCACTAAACGATCCACCATATATCCTCTTAGTTCTTCCATTATATCTAAAGCCAGTGAGTTGCGACCTGGACGGAGGGCATGCATCATTCCGGCTGCCGGATCTAATCCAACTCCTTCCAATGCCGAGACACAATCATTAGCCAATAACGCATATCCGAATGATAACATGGCATTTACAGGATCTGTTGGAGGACGCCGGTTTCTGCCTATGAATGTAAAGAACTTTTCCTCATTCAATATTAATTGGGGAAAGACATTAAAATAACTCGCTGCCGCGCATCCTTCAATCCCACGGATACTGTCTAAGTCCTCCAGCAACAAAACTTTCTTACATTGAATTTTTATATCTTCCGATACTTTTTCAATTTCGCTTACATCTCTGTGGCTACCATAGTCCCTTATAAATCTTCTCAGAATCACCCTCGTATTAAATAGTTTCCCATATATAAACCTTGATGACAACCGCCCTCGTTCTGTCGCATCGTTAATCATTTTATATTGGCTATTTCTTAATAAGATGTTTCCACTACAAGGTCCTTGCATCCTTGCTATAAATCGTCCGTGAGGAGTAAAAAAAGAAATAGAGACACCGCTCTCGGCACACAGTTGCATTAAGCTTGGGCTCACCCCTTGATAAGCAAATGTAAAGATAGATTGGATATTTTGAATTGGTATCCTGAATAATTCCTTCCTCTTGGCAGATAATATTACATTTTGGTTTTCTCGGTTCAAGTAGGAATCAGGAGTAAGGACATAAAGCGAATTAAGCAATTTCTTCATATCGGATATTATTCTAAATCAAGAGTGGCCATAGATTCAAGAAAGTATTTCTTAACGCTTCTTCCTTTTATGGTCGGTAAACAATAATCGTATATTGAACAACTTCTACATTCTCTCCGCTTTACAGCGGTAGGAATTCTCCTTCGCTTAAACATTTCATGCATTTCATTAGAAAGCTTTACCACCATTTCTTTCATTGTCGGAGTAATCTCCACATATTCCCTATGCCGTGTCTCCCAATAAAATATAGCTCCCTTATTGATTCTGACTCCAAGCATTTCCTCTAAGATGGAGGCTTGAGCAGCCACCTGAATTCGATCACAGTCGTTAGTCTTGGGTTTACCTCTTTTATATTCAATAGGTAAGGCTTCGAATAAATGACTTTTAATAATCTCACTCTTTCTTTTCGGGGCGTTGTCGTAGGGATGAATTTCTACAGCATCAGTAATGCCGGACAACCCCAGCTGGTAGGATGCTATTTTAAGACCTCTAAGGGTTAAGACCGATCCATGACCCGTTTCACGAAAAAAGGGATTGTCAACATTCTTATGTAAAAGAGAGCCTTCTGTTGTCAAATAGTTATCGGTCCATACTTGGTCTAAATGAATCAAGGCCCATTGCCGGGGACAAAACATATAATGTTGTATCCCCGACAATTGAAGCATTTCGTCTTCGTTATATCTAAAGGTCTTAGAGGAGTTCATGTATAGTTACCCCGTCGGGAAGATCCTTTACGTTTATCGCAATCTCGTAATCAGTGTAAGAGCGTGGGGCCACAACTCCTTCTTTTTTCTTTACGTCTACTAAGTCAAATAAGATATTGGCAGGTGCATTCCCAAGTTTGGAGGAGTGCTCGAACACTATAAGTTTACGAGCTGACATCAACCCCCGGGCAGCCGAACGATCATTATCAAACATGTTGATCAATGCGTCCCACAGAAGCCTAAGATCTGAATCATTGAATCCGGTTTGATTAGCCAAATTTACATTTACAAATCCATACGCCACATACAACCCATACGGGACAGTGGCCTTCCGACCCATTGTGCGTTCCTTTTCTTTATCGCTTTCTTTGGTAACAGCCATTCTCGTTATAGTGTGATTCAAGCTTACAATAGGATCGACCGATCTGCCAAACGTAAATTGAACGGCTCCTCTGACCTGACCTTGTTTTTCTTTAGTTGCTATAACCGCACCAAAGGTCCGGATATCATAATACCGATTACACAATGCTGCCTTCGCTTTATCTTTCTGGACCGCTTTTTCCGCATGCTTTACGCTATCCTCTTCATAGGCTGCCTCAACTAAATTATCCAATACAGCAGCCTCTTTTATAAAAATCTGATAGGCCGGCTCATTTTCTTTGGCCATTTCCACATAATTACGAATCTTGCGTTTTAGACATACATCTGTCACAAGTCCATGACCTGTTTCTGCATCTACTCTCGGGAGATTGGCCGCATCCGGATCTCCATTGGGATTACCATCCTTCACATCGAAGATATAGATGAAATCCATTCTTTTTTCTAAATGTGCCATTTGATAATATTTTTTTTAGTTCTCTTTTTTTGTGAATAAATCGGTTCGTTGGTGGTAATATCCCACAAAGAATCTACCTTGATCTGCAAGATCCAAAGTAGCCGGAAAGCCATCTACAGGAATTTTATCAAGGATCTCCTGTTTAAGTTTTTCATAAAATATCCTGTCTTTTTCGCTTAGCTTCTCTGAATGATGGAGAGAAAGATTGAGCATAGAGGGAAGAACGGCAGCTGGAGTTGTTGAAGCTGCTCCCATGTAACGTGTCCGGATCGAATCGCCGGAATTGACATCACATTGTATTTTTTCCAACACTGCTGTGAGTCGTCCACACAGATACCCGGGATTTGAATTGTTTTTGTCAAGCATAACTGTCAAAGGTATATTTAAAATTTTTTTCTTCCTTTTTTGTAATCGGTTTATATAAGCTTTTAGCAGTGCCACCCGCTCTATGCCGGGTCTTCTTTCATTTAGTTCTGCTCGGATTCTCTGAAGAGTACTTATATATAAAGAATAGGGATAGAGTGTGCCTGAAATCACTGCATTTACAGTCTCTTCTATCACTCGCGCCAAAGCATCGCTAACTTTTCCGCCCAAGGTGGCTGCGGATATTATTGAATATACCCCTGCATAAGGCCTTCTATTTTCCGGTTTGCGATTATCTACAATCTCCATATCTTCGAAGTGCTCTAAAATTTTAGAAGCAAAATCTCTTAGCTTACTGTCCATCCACATGACGACTGTGATTCGTCCGGTGTTCGGGGCAAGACCCAATATATGAAAATTGTCATCTAAAGTTGTTTTAATCTGGCCAGAGAAAATAGATTTAAATAGCTTTTCCGCTTTCTCTATGTTTTCTATAGTTGACGACTCCTCTTTCTTGTCGGGACTCTGAAAGATACTCATAAGGCCTTTCTCAACTTTATCAGTCATCTCTTTTGATCCACTGCCCCAAAATAGGAAGACGCGATTTCCCAACCTGACTTTATGGGTTGAGTCCTTATCAAGAAATTTCTTTAACACACCGCTAATAGCGGCTTCTGCTTTAACTGAAATCGGAGAATTAAAAGCCTGTTTTTTACCATATGAATCATATCCCGAATTCTGTTGAAAAGAGATAAGGGCAGCTAAAGGTGAATTTCCGGGTAAAGGAGTGGGAGTGAAAATTCTTACAATGGGACCCTGCTCACCCGTAACACTACACCGTCCCTCGGGAAGTTTTTCTGAGAACTCACTTCCAAACGCTTCAATCAAACTTCGATCTTCAGCTATCAATCTGTCTTCGGATAAGAGCCTAAAGCTAAAATTTGTACCCATTTTAGTCAACACTTCAGGATACATCGGATCCATTTCCATCAAGTGTTCCCTCTCAGATGGGGAGAGGTCATAAAATTTTATAAGTGCCTTAATGGCCAAATTAGGGTGGTTTTTACCAATCTTACGTATGGTCTCAACGAAGAGTTGATTACATATACTTCCATTGTTTCCCTTCCCCAACACATATTGGCCGTTATCCCAGAGGAAATTGGCTTTAAAAGCCGTTCCACTTCTTATTACACTCTTAGCTACAAGAAATTTTGCACATTTTTTCTTATCTATTCTCCTTGATTCAAATCGAATGAATTTTCCATTCTCATCAATTACAATGACGTACTCAATTTCTTTCCATTCCATTCCTGCCGGCGGAAGCTCATCGGAATGTGATTGTGCATATTTATATAGACTTTCGAGAATCATCTGATCACCTCCTCACTGTCTTTAGCGGGTACAATTATTACTCCATTATTCATTTTGGCACGATAATACATCGGTATTATATTCTTAGGATCCGAAAAGTCAAGATCGTAAAGCATTAATCCTAAATCTTGCGTCACTTCAATTGGCCTTTCTTTGGATTCTTCATCGCTATTTAAAAGCCTGTAGAATGCGCTACATTCGCGTGTGCCAAGATAGGGCGCCGTGAAAAATTGACCTTTTGAAGCACGGCGTTCAAACATCTCCTGATATTTCTTAGGATTCTCATCCGGTCCAGCATCTCGTAGAGGAATTCCCTTACGCTTTCGGGGTGGAATATAGCGCATCCGGGCATAGAGCCTATATTTTACATCTTTAAGCATTACGCTATTCTTTTGCTGACGTTTCTCAGTTGCGATTATTGGTTTTGCGGTCGCCTGTCCGCTCCCAACAGCTCCTACTTCATTACGTCTGATTGAAAACCTCTTTATGGGATTCATTACCTCTATTTTGGTAATCTCCCACTCAATTGCCGGTTTCCAAAATATAGCCTGAAATATATTTCGCGCAGCCGATGGTGTAATAACATCGTAACTAACCCTTTCAACCTTAAATCCAGGCTCGGTGAAACAAGCATAATCTCCCCATACTTCTATTCCATATTCCTTATCATCGAATTCATGATTATCCATGCCTTTTTATGTCATTTTAATGTTAAGGTTTAACTAATTATTTTGTAAAATTATGAGCGGTCGATAATAAAATTCTGTTCTAAAAAATTATTATCCGCTTTAAGTCCAGTCTTTTCGCTATATTGTTCCTTGTAAGGAATATAATAAAATCCTTTATACGGTTCTTCAATTAGTCCACCGGCATCGAGCTCTTTAAAAAGATAGATGGGAATACTTACACTGTATCGGCCTAACCTCCTGGCTAATTTGCGAGATGGCCCATCGACCCTTAACTTTTCAATCAAGTTATCGGCTTCACCAAGGTTAACCACCACGTTTATTCCGGTTTCCGTGATAAGATGAAATCTTTTTGCCACCTCTTCGAATTGCCCTATCAGCGGATTATTATTCAATGGTCCCGTGTGCAACTGAGTTATTTGCTCTTTGTCAAAAGAGGGACTACGGTGATATAATTTGGTGAAATAGGTAGAAATAGTTGCAGGTTCAAAACAATCTATTTCAGGATTTAGAGAGATCAAATCCTTCATGACATCCGTAGAAAGTCCCATCTCTCCCATACTCTTTTCATTTTCAAACGAAAAAATGTATGTTTTCCCAATTGGAATTTTTCCCTCCCGGTTACATCTTCCGGCTCCTTGGAGGATGGAGTCTAAGCCGGCAAGCTGGCGGAATACTACTGGAAAATCTATGTCAACGCCTGCCTCAATCAGTTGAGTAGAGATAACTCTGACCCCTTTTTTATTTTCTTTTAGAAGTGTCTTAATCTTTTCGATTACCTTCAATATATGCGCTCCACACATATATTTTGAAAGATGAAAATCTTCCACCCCTTCAATTGGAATTAAAGAATTAAATAATTCTATTGCATGTTTGCGCGTATTCACTATGCATAGCACCTTAGGATACTCCGATAGCTGCGCTCCTAATTCGTTGTAGCTGAATGCGTGGCTTAGAAATTCAATTTTCACTCTACGAAGACGATTGTGAAGATTGAGGTCCGAAGAGACAATTTCCTTAATCGTGCCTTCTTCAATTCCATTAAATATATTTCCAGAGCTTCCTTGATGCTTACCATTTAAAACCGGCTGAGTAGCGGTCGTGAAAAGAAAGGAGGTTTTAAAAAGTCTTGCGTATGTCTGCATTCCATACACAATGGGTTGAAGATAGGTTAACGGGAGACTTTGAACCTCGTCAAGAACCACGACACTATTGCATATTGAATGTAATTTCCGACAGGCTACCGGACGATTGGAAAACATAGACTCAAAGAACTGGACATTTGTCGTTACTATTATCGGTGCATCCCAGTTTTCGCAAGCTAAAAGCGTTCTTTCGCTCATAGTCTCTTCATTTACGATACTATGATGTTCAATCACATTCTCTTCCCCGAATATTTGCTTTAGTACAGCAGCTGTTTGAACTATTATGCTTGTAAAGGGAATGGCAATGATGATTCGCTTTTTATCATGCTTTATGGCGTGATTTAAAGCCCAGACAATAGAAGCAATAGTTTTACCTCCTCCAGTTGGAACCGTAAGGCTAAAGAATCCGGGTGCGTCTGCTGCCGAATCTTTACAACACTTTTGAATCTCAGTTCGAATATTATTAAGTTCTCCAGATGAATCGCTATGAAGGATTTCGATATAACGATCTAATAGTTTCTTTAATTGGGGAAGAGTAGCGTAATCATGTCGTTGTACGGATTTCTTGGTCGACATAAATTTTTCAGTATCCAGATAATCTGCATCAACTAAACAAGAATACAACATACGCACCAAATGTGATGAGTCCTCGGGTTGCATCCTGAACTCCGGATAGTTAAGGGTAATATCCGGTATCGCCGTATCTATATCACCGGCTATATTCTTCTGAAGTTCTAATTCTAACTCATCATTGTTATATAACCCGCGATGATGACCGGCAATACAATTTGAAAGCCAATACAACCCATCCATGTTGGGAATGGAATGAGCAATTTTTGCCCCGGCAAGGCTATGAAAACTGGATAAGTTTGAAAATTCATCGGGATCAAAGCCGGACGACCTTTTAATATGGGCTTGAAATCCCTCACTTTCTTTACCCCGGTCATGCAACATTCCAAGCATCTTACCCCAGGAGCCCATGCCAAATTCTGACGCAAAGATTCCTGCCAATTCGGCTACGCCTTTACAATGGTCTGCATTCGATTGGATATGCCAGGTTTTGTCAAAATATATATGGGAGATAATAGGGGATGGAGCCATATTTCATACTTTTTACTAATTCTCCCCAAAATTACAGTCTATTACTGCATAAAATTCACAGTATATTATTAAATTTTATTAATTGTGTTTAAATTGAATATGTAAAAGGATAAATACTTTCCATGCCCCAATTCCTACTCTTTAAGTCGTTTACTGTGGCTGACTTTTGGTGAATCCATCTATTCACCTATACGTGAAGGTAATTTTCGTAAGTGTTTTTCGAATTTTAGATTTTTTTACTTTTAAATGATATGTAGTAGTTTTTCGGCAGTGAGGTGACTGAATTTCTCTTTGTCAGTATCAGAAAGAGGAGCGTTCTCTACAAACGACCGGGCATCTGTCATCGGAACGTATGGCCAGTCGGCAGAGAAAACCAGCTGATCTATTCCGAGCTTATTGACACAGAATTGGAGAGCATCCGTATCATATACGCCGCTCGGCGAAATCCAGACATGTTTCTTATAGATATTCGTGATTGTGTCGGAAAGACCTGTCACCTCCGGCTTGAACATCTGGTCGAGACGGGGCAGGAAATAGGGCACCATCTCACCCCAATGCCCTGAAAGAACCTTCAGTGTCGGGTACTTCTCGAACACTCCTGCGAGAATCATCCTGATCACCTGAATGCCTGCTTCATAGTGCCATCCATAGCCGTAGGCACTCAGAATTGTATCCAGCTGAGGATTCAATCCGGAATAATATGCGTTGCAGGCATCCACTGAAGTATAGTTTGGATGAATATAGACAGGAAGATCAAGCTCAGTCAGTGCCTCCCACATAGGATAGTACATGGGATCGTCAAGGAACACATTTCCCGTCTGCGGACGTCCTGATATAAGCGTACCGACAAAGCCGAGTTCATTTACAGTACGCTTTAATTCGTCAGCGGCTGCTTCAGGATTGTTCCACGGCAGAGTTGCAAAAGCTCTGAAACGGTCGGGGTATGCCTTTATGTTCT
>CAZNMC010000021.1:0-35797 GCA_964574285.1 uncultured Sangeribacter sp.
CGACTCAGCAGCCGTTTAACGTGATCATCGAGCCTGCTTTCAATCAGCCTGATTACAAAGTTATTGTAGACAGCCCTGAAGCTTTAGCTACAGCTCTTTTGGATCCGACCATCAACATGGTGGAAATTCCTGAAAACAGCACGATCGATCTGAGTAAGACTTATGGCTCGAGCAATCCCCTTAGGGTTACTACCGCCAAGACCATCAATAATAATGGAACCATTGTTACTGCTCCCTTCGGATTGGTGTCACGCCCCGGTGGTACACTCACTTTCGAGGGTAATGGTGAACTGACAGGCGAATATGGTTTGATTACTTCAGAAAGCGGAGATATCGTAGTCAATGGTGGCAAATTTGTAACCACCGGATATGATGTCCTGAAACGCTCTTCAATCATTTATTGCGGTCAATGGCAGGATTCTGCTGATAATTGGAAAATACATCAGTATGAAGGAAACGTGACCATCAACGGCGGTACTTTTGAATCCAGCGGATACGCAGTTGTCAACAGCTTTTATGCTGAGAGTCTCGAGATTAATGGCGGTACTTTCGTCGCCAAATGTGAAGCCGGTGGCTCTAATAGTGCCAACTATGTTATCTTCAGCAACAACACCCCGACTACCAATGTCTCCAATGCTACTCTTGTAGGCGAATGGGGCGGACTGAGAGTCGGTGGCTCTTCAAGTAAGCCTTGCACTGTGAATGTGGAGAATACCACAATCATTGTTACAAACGCTTTTAATAATAATGCCCAACACTGCATCGTAGCGGATGTTGATTATGGTCAGGGTGGAACTACCGTGAATGTGAAGAGCGGTAATTTCTACACCGGTGGTCCTAACGGACTAATGGTTGTGATGGCCGGTAATCCTAAAGGCACGGCCAACATCACCGGCGGTTTCTTCGGCAAATCTGTCACTCCGGCAGCCGGCTACAAGGTGAACCAGGTGACAAAGAGCATTGAGGTGCTTGGCAATACATATGAACTCAAATATGAAGTGGTGAAGGAATAATCCGATCCGCAACCCGAAACAAATAAAAGAACCGGATGGCATGTAGCTGTCCGGTTTTTTAGTGCTGACTAAAAATTAATTCTGACTATAAAGAGGTGTCCTTAATGAGTGTTTTTCAGTTAGTCAGACGTGGGAAGAGCTGAAGAGCGTTGTCGTCAGTGATACGTTCCGTTTCCTCCGGAGTCATGCCGAGAGTTTCGGCTACCTTATCGCGTACTGCCACGATATAAGCACTTTCGTTGCGTTTGCCGCGATAGGGTACGGGTGCGAGATAAGGTGAGTCGGTTTCGAGAACTATTCGGTTGATGCCGATCGTCGGCAGGGCTTCGCGCAAATCCCCTGCATTCTTGAATGTGACCACCCCGTTAATCCCGAAGAAGGCTTCCGGAGCAATTCTCAGTATTCGCTCGGCATCGGATGAACTGCCTGTGAAACTGTGGAAAACGAGACGAGGAAGAGGAGTCGAACAAGCGGAAAGAACATCCAAGGCTTCATCCAGTCCCTCTCGGCAATGAATAATAAGGGATAATTGCCGCCGAGATGCCTCTCCGAGCTGAAAGGCAAAACATTCTAATTGTTCTCTCCTGTAAGTTTTATCCCAATATAAGTCTATTCCCACTTCGCCGACAGCAACGCACCCGGGTTCATCCAATAATGGCAAAATCCGATTGAGGATTGACTGCCAGTCATCCCTTACCTCTGTAGGATGAAGTCCCCAGGCAGTGAAAATTTTCGTCGGATGACGACGTTGCATGGATAAAAGGGGAGCGCACGTCGATTCATCTACATTGGGCATTATCAAGTGTTCTACTCCCGACTCGATAGCGCGTTGAAACGCAGCTTCTCCTTCTGGCCCGAATTCAGGCAAATAAAGGTGAGTATGCGTGTCGGTCATTTCTTTCGGTCAATAAGCTTCTCGATAATTTTTTCGAATGACTGACGGCCTTGATCCGTCATGCTGCTTTTGCGGATAGCTTTCATAGCTTTTCGACTGTAATGGTCAATCTGTTCGCGGCAGAGGTCCGGAATCGAGGCTCGCTCATAGATGGCTCGAACAGTCCGGATACGCAACTCTCCATCCTGGATTTCCATTGCCTCCCGAAGGGCTTCGGCTTCGGACCCACCTTTTTCCATAACGGTGACCGTGAGATATGTCTTCTTCCGGTTCAAAACATCCCCTCCAATCGGTTTGCCGAAAGTAGCCGCATCCCCAAACATATCCAGATAATCGTCTTGAATCTGAAAAGCCATCCCGAGCATATATCCAAATTCAGCAAGCAATTGACAATCTCTTTCGCTTGCTCCTGCAATGATTGCGCCTATTGAAGATGAAGCGCCCAGCAAAGCCCCTGTCTTTTTGCCGATCATATCCAGATACTGATCTGACGTGACAGTCGCAGCCGATTCAAATTCCATGTCCAAAGCTTGTCCCTCATAGACTTCAATGGCCATCTTGTTGAAAGAATCCAATACTGTCCGAAGCACTTTGTCGTCAACACTTCCCATCAACTGAGAAGCTAAAGTCAGCATAGTGTCGCCGGAAAGAATAGCCGTAGAAGTATCCCATTTCTTATAGACAGTCGGTCGTCCGCGTCTGACGTCGCTTCGATCCATCACATCGTCATGAAGCAAAGTGAAATTATGAAACATCTCAATTCCAACAGCCGGCTTTATAAGTAGTTCTGCATTCATACCAAATGCTTCGCCACTCATCAACATCAAAACCGGCCGAAGACGCTTTCCACCTTTCTCTAAGCCGTAGGCAATAGGGGCATATAGGTCCACGGGCTTCTGCGTGGCAAACGGTAGACTGGCAATGAAATTTTCCACCATCAAGGTGTAGTCACTTGTTCTTCTCATATCCAGAGTTGAAAAAAAGAAAAATCGGAATCAAAAGAACTTACTCCTCGGCCAGATTTGAGAACCGGTTATATATTTCTTGGCTGATGCCGTTACCTTGTTCCATAGTCAGCGCCACTTTGAATCCCTTCACAAATCTGCGATAAGTCTCTGGGTCTTTAGAACACGCCTTTCGCAACTCCTTGATTTCCACATCAATTTCATCGGGTGTCATCTTCCGATTTCGAATATTATTGATATACTCTACGCCCAACTGATAGCCTAATTGCTGAGGATTGATTTGGCCCGCCATGGCATAAAGGCGCATTTTATCCGGGAGAGGCTGAGACTGACTGTAGCTGTCAAATGCATTGGCGAATGTAGCCAAATCTTCATCTTTATAATGTTCGTAGGGATAAAGAGTCGCAGTCGCCAAAGTATCAATTTTTGCTCCCTCGATTCTTCCCAAAGCAGCGTCACAAATAAAGCGGGCGACACTGTCGGGCGATTCAGTCTTCATCACATAGGCAATTCGGCCCGCATCACCGATTTTATCGAAATTGTTGGGAAAATCAGGATGATTCTTTGCACCGCACGCCAAAAGCAACAAGGCGGCTGAAACACTAAGGAAAGAAACCCCGGTCTTTGAATTGAAGGTCATAAAGCGTTGCATATCAGATTCTAATAACATCTAAAAATTCCCCTTAAATCCGGAAGATATTTTGAAGTACGTAAAAAATCACGCAAAAATAATAAAAAAATAGCTATTGATGCTTGTTATGTCGGATAAAAGTATTAACTTCGCATCGTCAAATCAAGACAGGTTTTGTCGAAATTGATCTGGGAATTTATTACGAATTCCGGTAGTGAATGTCAAAATAGCCATAATTCCGAGAATTTCGGCAAGATATTGATTAAAAGGAGTGGTGCTCGAGTGGCTGAAGAGGCACGCCTGGAAAGCGTGTATACGCCAAAAGCGTATCCCGAGTTCGAATCTCGGTCACTCCGCTGAAGGGAGAGGTATTACCTCTCTCTTTTTAGACCTAAATATAAAATTTGGAGTATTACTCCGAATATTTCGGAGTAATACTCTTATGTTTTCGGAGTGTTAATTCAAATAATTAAAAGTTGCACCTTAAATAAATTGAAGTAGCACTTTAAGATCTATTATCGACATGGAGGATTATAAACCAAGATTGCTTTCTTCACAAATAGAGGATGCAGCTCAGTTTTACCCGGTAATTGTTGTTACTGGCCCGAGGCAATCGGGCAAAACTTGCCTTTGCAGGCATCTTTATCCTGATTATCGGTATGTGAATCTGGAGCATATTGTAACGAGAACGGCAGCTATCGAAGATCCGATTGCCTTCATTGAAGACTTGGGAGATCATGTCATAATCGATGAGGTACAACACGTTCCGGAATTGCTCTCCATGATTCAAGTTCGGGTAGATGAAAATAAAAGCCTCCGTTATATACTTACAGGGAGCAGCAATTTCTCACTTTTGAAGACTGTCACGCAATCCTTGGCAGGGCGAGCGGCTCTTTTTACCTTGCTCCCCTTCTCTTTTAAAGAGATGGATAGAAGTGAACTTGACAACTCTATAGAAAGACTAATGTGGCAAGGTCAATATCCGGGCGTTCTTATCAATCACGATACTCCCCGTCGTTTTTACAGGAATTATTATAATACCTATATTGAAAGGGATCTTCGCGACCTGCTGAGACTCAAGAATCTCCTCGAGTTTGACAAGTTTGTAAGATTATTAGCAATCCGGGTGGGTTCAGAATTCAATGCCTCTGCCATGGCACGTGAAGTGGGCGTAACCTCCAAGACAATTTCAGAGTGGTTCTCTATGTTGGCCACTTCCTATATTGCATTTCAACTTCCGCCTTATTTCAATAATCTATCAAAAAGACTTACCAAAATGCAGAAAGTCTATTTCTATGATACGGGGTTGTTGTGCTATCTTATGGGGGTAGCAACTTTTGAACAACTGGAAAGTCATCCTTTGAAAGGTGCGATTTTCGAGAATATGGCAGTATGCGAGCTGATTAAAAATCAATTCAACCATGACCTCGATGCAAACCTTTATTTTTATAGGGAACAGTCGGGAAAAGAAGTTGATGCAGTGTTGGTTACACCCGAAGGAGTTAACCTATATGAAATGAAGGCGGGAAAAATGCTACGCCATGATTATAGAGAAAACATGAAGGTGCTTAAACGCATTATACCCAATATCCAATCAACCAGCATCATCTATGATGGAGAAAGCTACCCTCCTATCTGCTTAAACATTCGCGATATATGAATGCGTTGGACGGCATTCCATGTGCGACATCTTTCGGCTCAAAAAGATAACGGGTGGTCCGGTAGCCTAATCTCAAGTCCTTACTGAAAAAGGGTTGACCGATGTGGAGGCGTTTAATTAATGGTGTTTATAGGTTTGGTGAAGGTGTGGTAACACATATTGATATAAGAGAAAATGTCTTTGTCTAATTTTGCCACCATGCAATCAATAATCAGACGAACGAGAATACGCGACCTTGACATCGTGATGTCAATATACGATTACGCACGAACAAGAATGCAGACCTCCGGAAATCCCAACCAATGGATTGACGGATACCCGTCATGCGAGATAATAATCGCTGACATCCAACAAGGCAATAGCTTCGTCATAGAAACAGAAAACAAAATAACAGGAGTCTTCACATTCATAATAGGTCCTGACCCAACTTACGAGGTTATTGAGGGTGGATGGTTAAACGATAACCCATACGGCACTATCCACCGTATCGCGGCCGCCCCGAATGCAAAAGGTATCGCTGACATTTGTCTCAACTTCTGCAAATCTAAGGAATTGGACATTCGTGTCGACACACACCCTGATAATATCCCGATGCTAAACTGGATCAAGAGCCGTTCCTTCACCTATTGTGGCATCATATATTGCCACAACGGGAGTCGCCGCAAAGCGTTCCAACTCCCTAAATAAATTTATCGGACAGAAATAATTTCTTTTACTTTATCAAGTGACTTGCGCCATAAAAACTTCAACACAAAGTTTTCCATTGGTTCACCGTAGATAGGCCAAGTTAATGTAATTATGAAATTATGGGTAAACTGTGAAGGGTTGGAATATGTTTAAGTAGAAGAAATAAGAATAAGTAGAATGAATATTATTGAAGCAATAAAAGGTCGGCGTTCAGTTCGGAGTTATAATGGTGAAAGCTTGTCCCAGTCGCAGATCAGAGAACTTGAAAAAACGATCGAGTCTGTTGAATCTCCATTTGGGGGAAGTGTAACAATACGTCTTCAATCCTTTGATTTGAAAGACGGTTTCAAACCGAGCACCTACGGTATGATTAAGGGTGCGGTAGACTTCTTCCTTATGGGAATTAAAGATGATAAGCAATCGGCCCTTACAGCAGGATTCAAATTCGAGCAGGTGGTTCTCAAAGCTTGGCAGATGGGACTTGGAACGTGTTGGATTGCTGCTACTTTCAAGGGAACTGATTTTACTAAAGGACAATCATGGCCTGAAGGTGAAGAACTAAAAATAGTTTGTCCGGTCGGGGTGGCCGCAAAACAGAGTTTACGCGAAAAAGCTACTCGGCTGGCTCTCGGAAGCAAGAATCGTAAACCGTTTGATAAACTTTTTTTCAGCGATGATTTCCCACTCCCGTATGATCCAAAAGGAAGGTTTGGAGAGGCTCTCGAAATGATGCGGCTTGCTCCGTCGTCAACCAATTCCCAACTGTGGAGGGCGTTGGTGTGTGGAGATGCAGTCCATTTCTATTATGTGCCTAAAAGTCCGGCTTCAGTCCTGGATTGTGGAATTGGTATTTCCCATTTTGTGGAAACAGAAAAATTCAATCATAGATC
The DNA here is from genome assembly GCA_964574285.1 of uncultured Sangeribacter sp. Taxonomy (GTDB): domain Bacteria; phylum Bacteroidota; class Bacteroidia; order Bacteroidales; family Muribaculaceae; genus Lepagella. The sequence continues at coordinate 6,742 of CAZNMC010000021.1, forward strand.
CGGTGTTTTCGAAGAGATGGATAATGTGCCCGTTGCTCCCGATAATTGGATTTACCTCATCTCCTACAAGTCAACCAAATAGTCTTGTTTTTTATGAAGTGGACCCTAATATTTAATATTAAATAACCATGGCCGAGATAACTCCAAACTCCATAGTTCCTTCTCCTTCAATTCCTGCGAATGGAGAGTTATTCTATATTGCCGGTTCTCAAGGGAAATTAGCCGCTCGGCTCTCTCTCCCTTCGATGCAAAATGGAGAGAAATGTCCTATTGTCATATTCTCTCATGGCTTTGGGGGAGATATGACATTTCATCTCTTTGAACCTCTCCTGAAAAATCTTAATCAGATCGGAATCGGTGTACTTCGTTTTGATTTCAATGGCTGCGGGAAAAGTGAAGGAAAGTTTGAAGATATGACTGTCCCAAATGAGATTGACGATTTGATTAATGTCATAGCATACGCAAGGCAATTATCGGTAACAAAAAGCATTTCTCTGTTAGGTCATTCCCAAGGGGGAGTGGTTACTTCGATGGTGAGTGGAGATTGTGGATACCCTCAAATTGAGTGTGAAGTATTATTATCTGCGGCAGCCGTCTTGCGTGACGATGCATTGCGAGGAATGACTCATGGTGGACATTTCGATCCTTGGCATCTTTATGATGAGGTTTATCCGGTAGGGGGAGGTCATTCTATTGGGCGACCTTATATCCAATCAGCCATGACTTTGCCGATATATGAAACATCGGAAAAGTATTCCGGACCGGCTTTAGTGCTCAACGGGATGGCTGATGTGGTAGTTCCCTATACGTATGCTGAGCGATACCATAGGGTATTGGAGAATAGTACGCTGCAGATTCTTCCCGGAGAAAATCACACTTACAACTACAGTCCGGAATATGTAATTGGAATGGTAACCGACTGGCTGAAAGGTCAGCTCCTCTAAAATCTTATGTTCCCTTGGTTTGAGATTAAGATTGTTCTCGTAGTTCATGGAGAATATAGGGAACTCTTGCTTATTTGAGAAGACACTATAAGTTAGCCCCAGTACCTAATACACAGATACTGAGGCTAAATTTGAAATTGCAGAGGGTGAGTTGAGAACGTCTTACCTCCTATTAATTTTAATGGGGAAGTGATATTTTTAATATTTCACTTTGCGAACTTTACCATCGGTGGTGCGGACCAAATATATTGAGCCTTTTACGGGATGGGCTACGCGAAGACCGTTCAGATCATAAAAGTCCAAATCTTTTGAACCTTCAACCCATATATCATCCACTCCTGTCATCGGGCTTGATTCCACAACAGAGAAATTGGAAATAGATGCAGCCAAACCCTTATCGGATGCGTGGAAGCCGAATGTGCGATATCCCGGAAGAAGCTTAATGTCTTCTGAAGTAGCTCGCGCCACTTTCGAGCTTGTCGGTGAAGTGGATACTTTGAAACTAACATGTCCTTTTTCTGTAACTTCATGCAACGGTGTATCCATTGCATCCGGGGAGGAAGAATTTCCACAATGAACTTCCATCACACTTCCTTGACTGAAGTCGTTTATTGTGAAAGAAATTTCATAAGTTTTGCCCGCCTCAAGTCTTATCTGAGGGGATATAGCCCAGTCATCGGTGCCTTCAAACGGACTATCTATCCGGATTATATTCTCTTCAGCGAACCATGAAGTCGGTGTCAGCCCGTCCATCTCATAATCATCGTTGACATTGAAAATCTTCCATTCTGAAAAGTCAGCAGGCTGATACGGGGACTCATGGAACGAAACCTCCCCCTGTGAGATTGCGAAACGAGTGATTGAGATCGGGTAAAGATCCCAGTCATATTCATATTCAGGATCAGTGGCAATAACTATGCATCCTCTTTCAGAGACACCTACTTCCAATTCTACAGAATATTCCTTTTTCGTGCTTTTCTTGCCATTAAGCTCAATTACTGAGCTATTTTGCAGATTATAATTTTCGTCATTTTCAGTAATAAACCCTATTCTAAGAGGGAAGCCGCTTTCCGCTCCACATGCACTCAATTCCACCTTGTAGATACCAGGGGTAAATTCGAAGGGAGGAGTAATTAATAAGTCATCCGCATATCCTCCGTCCTCATCCAAAGTAAGATTAAAGGATGAAGTACCGATTGCCCACTTGTAGGTGTCCTTATCTCTATTCACTGTCTGCCAGAGAGCAGCGAGTTCCTCTTGGTTTACGGATTTTGAGAAATCCACTTCATACGGTATCTCACATAAGCGGTCACCAACCCAAGATGTTGTTATCGAAACAGGATTTCCTTCAGGCGCTAATCCATCGAGATAAGGAACGACTGTATAGGAATGTACACCCGCTGAGGGTGTATCAATATATTCCATAGCCATACCCCCTTTTATATCGCCAAATGTTTCTAAAAGAACACCATCACGGAAAAGTTCTACCTTATCAAGACTGTCAATTGTATTTCCCGTGTTGTCTTGAGAAGAGGCTGTCCATGATAACCGGACCGATTCTCCCTCAATTTGCACAGCAAGATCAGACACCGGCATGGGATGGATAGATCCCTCTTCAATAGTCAACTCATGGAACTTTATTCGCTTCGAGTTGCCGGCTTCCTCTCGGGCTGTATAAAGAGCTAAATAATATTCTCCTGGTTCCTTGACATTAAACGTGACAGAAAGATTTGAAACTTCAGAGGAAATATCGGTGAATGACCCGAGAATCTGTGATAAATCCTCAACCGTGCGGTTCTTACCCATACGGACTTCGATTGCCGGATTATTTCCTTCATAGCTGCTTCTTGCCACCAGACGGTAGACTCCGGGGGTTTCGAACTTTACTTTAGGAAGTACAAGCCAATCATCTTCCTGTACATAGGATGACCCTGGATAAAAATCAATTGTCCCAGCTTTAAGCATCCAGCCATTTGTTTTCTTAACTCCGGAGTTTTTCCCTTTAATAACCAGGAATTCAGTAGCAAAGGTTTCATCTTTCATGTCTTTGATCCCGGCGACCCAGGGAAGATTTTTAGCGGGAATAGGACCGATATAACGCGACGTCACTTCCATGCGTTGACTTTCCACTCCGTTTATGGTCACGGATACATTGTATGTGTGTTGTCCCGGGGTAAGACCAGTTTCTTCTGAATCGATGTAACTTACCGCTGAACCGGGTAGCTCTGCAAGTAATTCACCGTCTCGCCAAAGTGATACCTTATTGAATACCGCATCTTCCGGAATCGGAGAATTATCTACATCGTGTGTCGGAAGAACCCAGGATAAAGTAGCTCGAATCGCACCATCCAGATCCGGTGTGACCGACAGCGACGAAACACCTGAGGGAATAAACACATTTTCTTTCACTTCGAAACCAGTCACATAAATTTTATTCATGTTTGCTTCCGAATAGGCATGAATTCCAAAGTGAACTATTTGGTCTTTATCGGGCCGAATTACTCGAGATATTTTTTGCCAGTCGGTGGTATTACCGTTATATTCCCACAGTACTGATTCCGGGAGAGAATGGGAAGCAACAGCGGTGTCAGTCGCCATTGTCAGCCGAAACTGCTCATAATCGGACGTTGCTTGAGCTATGAACATCACTTTGTATTCTTTTCCTGCCGTCAGTTGTATTGCCGGGGAGATCAACCAGTCGTCAGCATTATTATACCGGTCATATTTATAATATTTACCGGATTCATAACCCGAGTATCGGAAGTCAAAGTAGTCATTGCTGTCTTCCCATGTCTTTGAATTAGGGTTGATATTAACTACTTTCCATGCCGTATCCTCGAAGAGTGTAGAGGAGTAAGGAGTTGGCATAATATTGGTATTTGCAGTTGCCGACAAGGCCAATATCATTGCATTCAGAAATAATAACTGCTTCATTTTTAATAATTGATAAGGAAACGGGGTGGAATCAAGATTCATTCATCAAAAAAGAGATTCCACATTCCCGCTTCCTGATTGAAATTTAATATATTATTTTTACCATACCACTTTCGAGACTGTGCCGTCTGGTTTGCGCATTACGTACATATTTCCTTTGATTGGGTGATTAACCCGAATACCATTCAGATCATAGTATTGAATATCGGTTCTATCATACTGGGTAAGTTCCTCTATTCCTGCCGTAGTGTCCATTATGCGAACATTATCGATAAAGAGGGGATGTTCCGGATCGGAGAATCCCAAGAAGCGGACGGAGATATAAGGATACGACATGAAGGGGGTGAGATCTATGACCTCCTCGTGCCATCCAGGTTCGCCTGTCATGTCGCTGAAGTTGATGAGACGTCCTTCGTGCCAACCGTCACGGAAGGCACGGTTCACTTCGGCTCGTACGCCTGACGATACCCCCGGATAAGCATAATAATTGAAGAGCAGCTTGGGATATTTGGCTGGCTTCATGTCGACCTTCCCAAGGTAGAGATAGCTCATGTCTCCGGCTTCAATGGGGGAGAAACATGCCGAACCACCGTCATTGTCAAACGCCCAGTTATCCTCAGCGGGAACCCAACCGCGCAGGCCGGTGTTGGCTTGATACCACATAGAGTGGTCGGCTTTTCCTCCTACCCAACTTTCGGTGAAGGGATAACCGTAAGGATTGCCTAAAATTACCTCGCTGGAAGGATAAATATTTCCTTCCCCGACCTGATTGGCAGCTGCAATGCCATAAACCACCAGTTGTTGGTCATTGTCATAATAACCGTTGACATTCGGAATCGTAAGTTCGTTACCTCGGATATTGTCTTTATACTTGACTGCATAGCCATTCACCACCGAATAGACATTGTATACCACATTGGCCGGATCATACCAACCGCCGTTTGCACCTGTCTCAGGATCCTTCCATGTGAGTTTCAGAGATCCAGTGCCATTGTCGATAAGAGTAATATCTTTTGGGCGACCCGGATAGTCAACTCCAATGAATATCTTGATTTCTGTACGTTCCCCGACGCCATGTTCATTGTAGGCTACCACAGAATATGTCTGAAAGCCGGAGCCGGACTTATTGTCGACAAGGGTTACCTTTTTCCCTGGTTGCAAATCTTCTTTTGTAGCACAAAGTTCGGTAAGGTTTCTCCATAGCTCCACCTTGGTTATCTTGTCAAGTTTCTTACCGTTGACCGTATGGTCGGGTGTCACGAACGACACGCGGACCGGAACGGTTCCCTCGGAAGTTTCAGCCTTGAGATCGGTTACAGCTGCAGGGGCGTTCTCGTTGGCCAGGATATCTATATGTATATTATCCAAGTCTATAGCAAGGCCATTCATAGCATCACTCACACAATGAAATCCGAAACGGTAGTAGCCGTCTTCTTCAACATTTACGATCACGTCATGACGTACTTCCTGATCCGGGTCTGTGCGGAATCGCTCTTCCACCACCTTGTAGCGCGTTGGATCATCTCCAAGTCCAAAAGCCACCTCCAAATGATCGGTAAACTTTGTGCTCCCCAAATTACCCTTAGTGACATAAGATAGTTGATAACGATTGCCTCGTTTCATCTCTATTCCGGGAGTGATCAGCCAGTCATCCTGGGGTTTAGTGGACATCGAACCGGTAAATATATTGGCCGTCTCCCCCCGGTACTGGGACCATTTCCATGACGATCCGTCACCGTTTCCATCAATGATAGTAAAAAGAGACAGGTCTTTCGCGCTATCGAAGCGGTTGTCATAAGGCACGGGTAGTCCCTTGCCATAAGCATGATGGTTTGATTCCACAGCGCCTGACTCACGCCAGTCGTTGCATGCGGTCACAGTATAATAGAAGTCTTCCGGCGACTCTGGTTCAGTGAGTTTCTCGGTGAAAGAGCATTCTGTCAGGTCTTTTATAACCCGACCTCCAGGATATGCGGTGACCTTGTATGTGATTGCCTTTGGGTCGATAAACCCTCCATTTTCTCCTTCTGTGACAGGTTTCCATGTCAGACGTGCTGTGCCGTCACCTAAGTCGAGTTCAAACTTCACATTTTCCGGATCTACGGGGTAACCAGGGCCTACCCAACGTTCGACGGCCGCCGCCGGTCCTTCTCCAGCTGCGTTAGAGCATGCTACGGTTAAGTGTACCGAGCCTTGAGGTAATGTTAGCGCAACAGAGATGCGTTCACCGGGCTGCCCGGAACCTGACTTAAGTTGGTTGCCGTTTGCTGCAAGGCGATAGTCAACCTTTCCGTTCAGAACATCGCCCATATATGTATAGGCAGGCAGAGTGAAGGAGAAGGTACCTTCTGAAGAACTTCCTTCAAGGCTTAGAGTCATATCGGTGGCATACCCCGGTGCATCATTGGCTATGTCGGAGGGGACTGCCGCCAGTCCAAATATCTCCTCTTGATTCTTGAACTCAGTAATGCGTGTGGCCTTTGCCGTAATCGGGTCCACCCGATATAGAACAGAGTATGCCGCATCGGAGCCTTTTGCATACATGCTCGCCCACCAGATATCACCTGTGCGTGGGTCGATGGTCATTGACTGAGTGTATTTTGGGGTTATACCGGTTGAGCCGATTTTTGTACCTACGCCTGTAGCCTTATCAACCTTACAGAGATCGCCCGTGCCGTTGATGCCGTACAACTGGCCGTCTGCCGTACATGCAAGCCCGAAATAGCTGTCACAAGAGCCGACCGGAGTCACCGCGCCCTCCTGATAGTTGTCAATAGTAAGCATACGAGTACCATTAATGGTATGCTGGGCGTAGATATTACCGGTTACAGGGTCCCATGTCTTATCTGAGCTCGAAGCGAGATCAGATGACACTATGCCATGATTTGCAAAGGCACGGGTTTTGATATTAAAAGAGTAGAGTTGGTTGATATCGGTGGTACCACTCGGATCAGTCTGCCGCCACATGTACCAGTATGTGTCGCCAACCAAAACTGCTCCTCCGTTACAGTGGGAAGACGCTTTGCCTATTACGCCATACTCCACCGGTTGCGACCCCGGTTCTGTGGATATGGAGTAAACACCGAATGGTGTTATTCCGTCCATGTCTTCCCATGCCGACGAGTAATATACGAATCCAAGGAGCGAAGTTTGGTAGGAAGCATTGGTGGGAATCTTCGCGGTGGGTTTGAAGGGTGCTTCTCGCTTCAACGGGCTTCCCTTTTCGAAGGGAACTTCATTAATGCGACTCCCATCGGTGCGCAACTCACGGGGTATTTCCGGTCCGGCTGCTGACATGACAGCCGCCACTACAACACCTGAGAGAGTAAGTGTGAGTTTTTTGTCTATATGCATAGTTTTGTTGTTATTTATTGTTGATGAAGAATTTTAGTGCATGTGTCTCTCCGGCAATCTCGGTTTTTAGGATATATATGCCATGAGGAAGGTGACTGATGGCAAGTTGGTCGCCGGAAGCATAGGCCACAAGACGCCCATCAAATGTATAGACCCGTATATGGCTTGCTCCCCGGACTGTGACACGCTCAGAGGAGACATTGATGGAAGAATCATCGGTGGATATATGAACGCCACCGTTCATTCCCTTGATGGAAATTTCAGTTTCCTCTCCAATTACACTGTTGTCAGCCGCCAAGAGACGCACTGTGTATTTATCCGAACTGATAAGCGATTGGGGCATCGTTTCCTCGAATACCACATTCTCCATAGTGCTTCTCTTGATTTTACTCATGACGTTCTGCGAACGGAAACATTCCTTATCATCAAGAAGAATTGCAAAGGTCAGATTATCATTGTAGAGGTAGCCCTTATTGAAAACCTCAAACGAGAATCGTGCCGTTTCTCCAGCCACAGGAATCTCCGGGCTTATAGTGAGGTCATCAATGGAAAGTTCAGGTTTCTTCTCTACAGCTTCGCCTACCATCAGCTCATCCAGGGAAGCATAATCGGAAGGATACATAGTTTCATTGCGGATAGGATCTATAAGCATCAGATCATAGCGTGATCCTACTTTGCAACCTTCCGGGAATTCACCTCCGTCGAGTATAACCCACTGCTCTGATTCGCGATCCACAGTTATGTCGTCAAACGTGATGTAGCCCATATTTCCGTTCCAAGTCCCGGACTCATAGACTTTCATGCGCAATTGACCTGTCCATTGCCCTCCATCGTTGTGTAATAGTACTTTGACACGCACATCGTTAACGGGTACTTCTCCTGCTACCATGCTTGATACCACCATATTATCCTCTACTTCCAGGAAGGGAGGCATCTCGGGGCCTTCTACTGCTATACCTGATTTCTTAGCTAAAATCGCGAGCGACTGGTGTGATTGATCGACGGTGGGATGACCCTCACAGCCACGGATTTCAAACACATAGTTCTCATGACCCGGGAGATTGAAAGTATTGTTATAAACCAGTTCAGATTCTCCTGCTGGAATACTCATGAAGATGTAAGAATCGTTAGTTCCGTTAAGTTGTGTGCGTCCTACGGTGTTCTGCTTGCCATTGATGTAGCAACGCACCTGCGCGCGTCCATTGAACTCTGTGCCGGCATTATTGACTTTCACTATAATCTTCTTTGACTCAGCCGTCACTGTGTTGCCGTTCTCATCATAAGCCCCAAGGATGGAAATAGCGAACTTACCTGTAGTGGTAAATTCTATATTGCGGTCCGTCACGTTGACTGACCATCTGTCTGCACGTCCTACGGGTAACATTATGAAGTGGTCGGTAGAATAGTCGTCGCTATTCACCTGGTAGGCGGGTCGAATTGTATATCTGCCTTCAGGAATATCGACAGGGATTGCAAAGGCACATTCCAAAGTCTCCTCACCGTAGGCCACATCGTAGTTTTTACCGTTATGTACCATTTGGCGATATACGGTGTTGCCCTCGCTATCGATCAGAACGAAGCCGAGATTGGCTGTGCATGCTGTAGCAGAGTTGTTCCACACGCCGGTGGCCCGGAGTAATGCTGTTCCTTGGCGAGAAATGGTCTCGTTAAAATTGTTGAGAATCTCAGCAGTGAAACACTGCTGTTCGGTAGCAGGTGTGTCACCCGGTTTTTGGATACCGATTATCATGTTCTGACCATACTGGAACGCATCGTTTGAGGATGCACCACCGATACCTTGTGAGTTAGGGGAGAGAAGAGAAAGAAGGAAGTAACCGTCAGACTGTCCGCCCCAGCCCCAATTAATATGATAGTAACCCTCTTCATTCACACCGTCCAGGACGAAGAAATGGCCTTCCCAGCGGCGTGTTAGTCCACCATAAGCCACCGGTCGGCCTTCTTTCAGCTCATTATAAAGCATATCGTTCCAGGCTTGCTCCGTGTAATAGTCGCGGATCACGTAGCGTATTCCCTTGTCATATCCGAAATATTTCTTAAGTGCAGGAGCAACAGAGACATCGGTTGCCCCCGTTGATGCACCATAGATTGATTGGAAGGATGCTCCGACGTGGAACAGGAAAGTAGACACTTCGGAAATTGCCTCTGCGGGAGAGGAAGAAGTAAGAGTAGGGAGCATATTGTCCCAATTATACTGATGTCCCTCAAAATTTACACTTATATTGATCTTATCATCTTCCCCGCTTGAAGTGTAACGTATCGAGCCTGTGCCTATCTCGGGCCACTGATTGTAGTACATGATTTGGCCCAGCGCGGTTGCTACGCATCCTGTGGCTGCGGGTGCCTTTGAACTTAATTTATCACCTTGACTGTTATACTGAGTGACGTTAGGACAGCTTCTGTTATAGGGATCTCCCTGATCCCATTTAATCTCTCCAAGCAAAGGAGCAACCGCTTTCTCAGGTTTCACTACTTGAGCCATTGGGCAGTCCGGATGCTCTATGAGCCACTCTGCTTGTGCGTTCCAAGAGTGAATCATTCCCTGCATATTATCGGGCAGATTTAATAGAGAAAAATTACCATTTGGCGAGTATCCTATAATTGGTGGCATCCGGTCATCGCCGGATACAATCACATAGCCGAGGTTTTGATCATAATTGAAAACATAGTAGAGAGCTTGATTGCATGTTGTGGATTTCTGAGTGTGAGCCAGCTCCATCTTTATATTGTCGGGAGCTTTAGCGTGAATGTTCCGGATGGATGCTTGTGTTGAGAAGTTCTTCGCAATTGCCAGGGCATCGTTGGGAGTCACCGGGGTAGCTCCTGCACTTAAAGCTCCTATTATCGCTGCGAATGAGATCGGTAGAAATTTTCTCATTTTAATTAAGGTTTGTGATTATAATTGATGTTAGTTACCATATTAGGGTTCTGAAGTAGAATCTTTCCTTCAGTTTGCGTTGCAAGTTAGATAATTAAAATTCTCAGACAAAGAAAAAATCTGTCGAGTAGGTTCTGAATCATGAAATAAGACAAAGTTATTTGTTATGTTATTGAAAAATAGGACTTTTGAGAGAGAGGGTTGTAATCTGTGTGAGGAAATGAAGCATAATAAAAATAAGGATTGCACGTTAAATATGATATGGAAGGGAATAGGAACAGTAGATTATATCAATACAATTATTATAAGAGACTACTTATTGTTGGGGTTTGTCTTGTTGTCTCATTTTTGGCCGGACATCTTTCTTATGGAAGCCAAATGCCCGATATAAAGAATCTTTACTCACAGTGGTATGATATGTCCCCGGAAAGGCTGATGGATATGGGGCGTGATTTCGATTTGGCTGAAAGTCCAGATAGTGCTGTAGTATGCTACTCTATAGTAGTTGACCGACTTCAGGACACGAAAATGACAGAAAATGAAGGACGGTTATATGTTCGGGCGCTGGTCAACCTTGCATATATCTATGGGACGTATTTCTTTGATTATAGTAAGGCGCTGGGGCTTTTGCAGACAGCTGCACAAAAGTCCATGGCAATAGGGTATACCGAAAATTTGGCGTATGTCTATCTAAATATGGGAGGTATATATCTTGCCTGCAATCAGATATATGGTAACCAATTGTTTTCTCAGTAGATTTGGAAAAACCTTGATTTGGCCATTACGACCGGTATAGAATCGGGAGAATGGCAGGTGGTCCTCGCCTCTATAACTAATATTTGTTCTCTATATCAGGAAGACCCTCAGAAAGAGAGATTTTTGGAAATTGCAGATCGGGTGCAAAACGCTGGAATTCCTACGGATACTCCTATGAGAAAATTTACCTTACAGTTACTCACAGGTACTAAAGCATACGTCTCCGGTGATTTTGAAACAGCGATAAAGCAATTTGAGACACTTGAGGAATCAATACCTAATAAGGAGATGCAGGCAGGCCGATACCGATGCATAGCTTGGGCATCTTTGGCGGACGCCTATGCCGGTATAGGCCAATATGAGAAGGCCATAGAACTTAATCAAAAGATACTTGCATACTCGAGAAGTGAGCATTATGATGACGAGGCAGCGCGCGCTTTACATAAGCTATCGCAGTTTTATTATGCACTTGGCAACAAGGAGATAGCCGGAGAATATCTGATGTCATACTATTCTAAGAAGGACTCTATTGTCTCAGAAAGAGAAGTGGCGAATCTGAGCAGTCTGCCGCTTACCAATGAGATCAATAATATGACACAGGAGATCAAGTTGGAACGTGAAAAAAAGCAAAGGGTCATAATCGGGATATTCGTTGCGGTTTTGTTTATCCTGTTGCTGACTCTATACTTGTTCAGGGTGGTTCAGAGTAACCGAAAGCTCCGGGACTATTCCAAGCAAATATATCATAAATACAAAGATGCCTTGGAAGCTGAGAAACGGGAGAAAGAACTTCGACTATCGTTGGATATGATTCACAATCAGCAGAATAACCAGGCTGCTTATTCACAACCTGAGAAGTCTGCGGAAAAAGTGCGTTACAGTAACTCTAATATTCCACCGGGTGTAGTACAGGATATAAGAGAGAAAATCGGTCTTGCGCTTTCGGATACTTCCATCATCTCGGATCCAAAATTTTCCTTACATCAGCTGTCGGATATGGTTGGATATTCCTACAAGATGGTGTCGCAGGTTATCAACGAGTCAATGGGAAAGAATTTCAAGACTCTTCTCAATGAATACCGGATTAAGGAGGCGTGTCGCCGTCTTATAGACGGGGATAATTATGGAGGCCTTACTATCGAACATATAGGCAAGAGTATTGGATTTGTATCGCGAAGTAATTTTTCGGTAGCGTTCAAATCGGTTGTTGGCATTTCTCCCTCGGAATTCCAACGAAATGCACGCGAAGAAGCGCGTGAGGATAGTTAAGTCTCCTTCAAGTAGACTTTGCTCAAATATTGTCCTATATTTCGACTTAGGAAAAGCGAGTTCGGCCAAGATTTCCGTAGCGTGGTGGCGGAATGTAAAAATTAAGTAAGGAGAAGAAGGGTTATTAGGTAAATGTTAATTGGCCTCCAAATAGTCAATTACTTTGTCTATTTGTTCGGCAAACGAGCCATTGAAGCAATTGCGAAAGAATGCACTTCCGATGGTGAAAAACGGTATTTTGAATTGTCGAATTTTATCGAGTTTTTCATAGTTGTCGATGCTTCCGGCGATGCAGAGGGGAACTTCACAGTCTTTGGAGATTGCCGAGATGAGTGTATCCGGATTTTCGATATGCCGGTAAGCCAGTAAGTCGATTCCGTCCGCTCCACGAGAGATCACATCATGAGCCTCATTGATTATTTCTTCGACAGATCCTTCCAGCACGGATGGGCGCCCTTGGATAGTCCCTACAAACGGGAAATAGCGGATGTTATGTTTTAAACAAATTTCAGCAACCGAATCGAAGAATTTTGTCCCCATTAAGATATCACAGTCACAATAAACTGCAAGTTCAGCCCCACGCAATGCTGATTTCAAATCGTAAGCTACCACTTCGAGAGCGGTTGTTTTCCCACATTCTTTCATTCGGGAGAAGAGGGCTTTCATGCGTTCGGGTGGGAGAGGGTGTTCTTTCATTCCCCAATACTCTGCCTTTGAATTTTTGCAATTTTCAAAAATTTCTTCGGCATTCTCGACAGTTAGATCATGGTGCGTGAGCATCACTATCAGTTTGGGAGATTTGGGAATTGACAGATTATTCATTGCGGAATGGTTGAGGCATGGAAGAGAGGTTTAGTGAAAACGATAGAGAATTGCTATTACAAAAAATCCGAGAAAGAAAGAGATTCCAATCCACATTTTTGCCTGGCGAGAATAGTCGTGTGCCATTTTTCGATATGATTGTGAATCCTCTCCTCCTTTTTGTGCTTCATTCCATAGCCGTCGGCACATGACCGTGTAGTAAATGGCAATGAAGCCGGTAAGGGGAAAGCAGATAAGGGTTGTAAGAATGGCGAGGGGGAGATAAACTCGTGGAGGGACGTTTAAATCGGATTCGGTGTTGTCGACAAAAGCTTCTGAATTGGAGGGAGTGGAATAAAGTTTGGAATTGTTTGGGTGTGTTGGAAGGGATTGAGAGGTGTTGTCGATTTGTTCGGGTAGGGAACCGGAGAGTCTTTGTCGGAAATAGCGGCAAATGTCCGCGACTTCTCTTGCTTGCATCCAGTCGTCCATCGATTTACACCAAACGTAGGTGTCAGGGCGCACTCCGGCCTCTACAAGTTGGTCGAGACGGAATGGCCCCATTTGCTTTCCGCCGAGCATAGCAAAATATTTCATCGTATTTGGAGCGATGTAAAGAGAAAAGAGCGATGTTTAGAAAGCCCCAACAATAGTAAAGAGATTAGCGAATACTCCGGAAATAGCAAGAAATATACCACCCACAGCAAAAGCGAAAGCAATGATGGTCATCGTTTTAGCAGAACTGTTGGCTTGTAGGCCTGCGATCTCATTTCCGATACTGAAGGCGGTGTTGGCAGCGTTAGCTTTGACGATGGCGATGATACCGAATATTGCGCCAAAGCAAGAGAAAAGAAAGCCTACTACTGTGGCTGTAATTGCCCAGGGCAACCAATTGAAAGGTTGTTGAGTTGGAGGAGTGAGGCCTGGTTGAGAAGTAGGGGAGTAAGAGTTTTGACCGTAGGTTTGACGGTTATCGTAGTTGTTTTGGGATTGAAAAGGTGGTGGAGGTGTGGAATGTGAAGCAGCATTTAAGGCTGCCATTAGTTCCGGTTGAGAAGAAGCCGGAAGCCAGTCAGTCATTCCTTGTCGCCACACCGGGGTGTCAGCGTTGAGTCCGGAAGCTATAAGGGTAGTCGGATCGGCCGGCCCGATTCGTTGTCCCCCAATCATAGCGAAAAAAGGCTCGGGAGCTTCTTGGGCATAGGCTCCAAACGCTGAATCATCGGGGATAAAGATAGGCTCAAGCTCGGGGAGGTCGGCGGCTTTCTTCCAATCCTCAAGCCCTTGACGCCAAACGAGAGTCTGTGGGTCGAGATTCATGTTTCGGAGAGTTTCCATATTGAAAGGACCGAGTCTTTGCCCCGAAGAGATGATGTAATATTGATTTTCCATAATATGTTTTGAATTTGCTTAGCACAAAATTAGTAAAAAAATCCCATCGACAAGAGAAGTAGCTCGGAAAAAATGTTTAAATTTGTAGCGCAAAGAAGAGTCTCGGTGTCGGGAACAAGGTGAAAATCCTTCGACAGAGCCGCTGCTGTGATTTTCCAATGCTTGCCTCAAGGAATAGCCACTGGCCACATATGGTTCGGGAAGGCATGAGGGAAGGGGAAATAAGTCAGAAGACCGGCCGATGCTCTTGCCTCGCGACTTTCGGAACTTAAAGTTAGACAGGCTAAAGATGAAATTTATTCGGTTGGTGGTCGTGATGGCCATGATGACAACCGGGGTAATTCTTCGAGCAGAGGAAGAACACCCCGATTCAGTGCGTGATTTGCCGGATTATACGGTGGTGGGCAATATTCATCCTTATGCAGAGGTTATTCCGGCGCAACGGCTTGAAGGGAAGGCTCTCGACCAGTTAAATTCACATAATGTGGCGGATGCCATCCGTTATTTTTCCGGTGTGCAGATAAAGGATTATGGAGGAGTGGGAGGGGTGAAGACGGTAGATATCCGATCGATGGGTACGAACCATTTGGGCGTGTTTTATGATGGTATTCAACTTGGGAACGCACAAAACGGACAAATCGATCTTGGCAAGTTTTCATTGGATAATATAGAAGAGATTTCGCTTTTTAATGGGCAGAAAAGTGAGATTTTTCAGTCGGCGAAGGATTTTGGATCAGCAGGCACAATTTATCTGCGTACTCGCAAACCTCGTTTTAGAGTGGGACGTCGGTATAATTTGGATTTGACATTTCGAACCGGAAGTTTCGGACTACTGAATCCTTCGGCCCGATTTGAATATAAGATTTCCGAAAAGGTATCAGCTTCGGTTAATATGGAGTATATTTATGCAAATGGCCGATATAAATTCCGTTATCGAAAAGTCTTTCCCTCTGGAGCAGTGGCTTGGGATACCACGGCAATCCGACGCAATGGAGATCTTCATTCATTTAGAATAGAGGGAGGATTGTTCGGGCGGATGAGCGGAGGACATTGGTATGCCAAAGTTTACTACTATGATGGAGAGAAAGGAATTCCCGGCGCTATCGTAAACAATGTGTGGAAAAACTCACAGCGTCAATGGGACAGAAATTTTTTTCTTCAGGGTAGTTGGCAAAAAAGCTTGAGCGAGCGCTTGGATTTGATGGTCAACGCCAAGTATGCGCACGATTATATGCGTTATTTGAATCCGGACACTACGTTGATGTATCTGGATAATCGGTTTGATCAAGATGAGACCTATCTGTCTGTAGCGACTCGCTATGAAATAGTGCATAATTGGGATGTCAGTCTGTCGGCAGACTGGCAATGGAATGGACTGGACGCGAGTCTGACGAATTTTGCGAAACCGCAACGTAACACACTTTTGACTGCTGTCGCAACCGCCTGGCGAGGGTTTGGACTGAAGGCTCAGGGGAGCTTACTTGGGACATTTGTCTTCGATAGATCGCATATTGTCAGTGGGCAAAGTGACCTTGGAACCCGTTCCAAGAGATTTCATGAGTTCACACCGGCTATTTTTGTTTCTTGGCAACCGAGAGAAGAGCGAGGATTGAATTTTCGTGCCTTTTATAAGAAAATATTTCGAATGCCAACGTTCAACGATTTATATTATACCGATATCGGAAATGCTGATCTCAAGCCGGAATATGTGGATCAATACAATTTGGGTGCCGCGTGGGATTTTACTTTTCCACGCACGATCTTCCGTTCGCTTCATTTGTCGGCCGATGGTTACCATAATCGTATTTCGGACAAGATAATCGCTGTTCCTAAGGGCACCGGTCAATATCGCTGGATGATGATGAATATCGGAAAGGTAAGGATTTGGGGTGTGGATGTCACTGCATCGGCTGAAATGACACTTCCCAAAGGCATCACGATTAATGGACGATTAAATTACACGTTTCAGCGAGCCATGGACTATTCCGACCCTTCGGATAATAAAGACGCTGCGGGAACTTATCGGGGACAGATAGCTTATATCCCGCGTCATAGTGGTTCGGCAGTAGGTGGAATTTATTGGTGGAGAATGAATCTCAGCTATTCTTTCATTTATGTTGGAGAGCGATGGCATAATAGCTCCAATATTCCGGTCAACTACGAACAACCCTGGTATACTCACGACTTATCGGTGTCTTATAGTCAGCCAATTGCCACCTCATCGCTTCGGGCTACGCTTGAAATAAATAACTTGTTTAATCAGCAGTATGAAGTGATAGCCAATTATCCGATGCCCGGTACAAATTTTAAATTAATTCTTCAATTCACATTATGACCCTTCCTTTCCGTTATCTTTTCCCGGTGTTTATTTCATTGATATTAGTCAGTTGTCGGCAAGACAGTATATTGTTTGAGCCGGAAGTGGAACCGGTCAACCCTCCGGGGGAATATCTTACGTCAATTGAGGGATTTTATTTGCTCAATGAAGGAAATATGGGATCGAATAAGGCATCTCTCGACCGTTATGATTATTTAACGGGAGTCTATACCCGCAATATATTTTCGGAAGCTAATCCGGACGTGGCAAAGGAATTAGGGGATGTGGGCAATGATTTGAAACTCTATGGGTCAAGACTCTATGCAGTTATAAATTGCAGTAACAAAGTGGAAGTTATGAATGCGGTTACGGCGCGCCGCATCGGGCAAATTGACATTCCCAATTGTCGGAATATTGAATTTCAAGATGGATTTGCTTATGTGACTTCTTATGCCGGTCCGGTGGAAATTCGCCCCGATTATGCTCAAAAAGGGTATGTCGCGAAAGTCGATACCGCCACGCTTCAAGTAGTAGATCGATGTATTGTGGGCTATCAACCTGATGGACTCAAAATCCTCAACGGGAAAATTTATGTTGCCAATTCAGGAGGATACATGGTGCCCAATTATGAAAATACAATATCTATTATTGATTTAGCGACTTTTGTGGAAGAGCGCAGAGTAGAAATTGCGATTAATCTCCATCAGATACGAGTTGACTCCAAGGGGCGACTATGGATTTCATCACGAGGGGACTACTACGATACACAGGCGAAACTTTATTGCTATAATCCCCAGTCAGATCAAATTGAAAAAATATTTGATGTAGCAGTAAGTCAAATGGATATAATGGATGATAAGCTGTATGTTGTCTCCGCTTCCTGGAGTTATCAGACTATGGAGAACAAGATAACAAATGCTGTAATTGATACGAGGATGATGGAGATTATTTCCCACAATTTCATTACTGACGGAACTGAGAAGAAAATTAAGATTCCGTATAATGTCAAAGTAAATCCCTTGACAGGTCAGATTTTTGTCACAGATGCCGGTAATTACGTTAATCCGGGGTGGCTCTATTGCTTTAATTCGGATGGGACGTTGGAGTGGCGTGTCAGAACCGGAGATATTCCTTCCTCAATCGTGTTCTTTGGGACCAAAGAAAAAGAAAGTAATAAATAAGTTTTTTTAACGTTGAAAAGTCGGAGTGAACGTTAATCGTTCTCTTAGATTATTTGGTCTTTCCGCTAATATAGATTCCATTTTTCATAAACCTAAATATCTGAATGAAACTCATCCCAGCCTTTATTGCGCTTACAGCCCTTGTATCATTGCCGTCTACTATAATTGCCCAGCACCATCATCATCCCACGCAGAAGCACGATGGATATGTCAAGACGCTTTTCAACCATAATGATTCAGTAGAAGTATATAAATATTTACTTGAAAATTCTCCCTCGGAATTCGGATCTAATGTGCCTCGCTTCGCAGTGATGGGGAAAGATCAGTCTTTTTATATAGGTATCGGAGGAATTGTTAAGACTACTGTCAGCTATGATTTTGGAAATCCGATTGATAATCCCAATGAATTTTTGACCTCAGCAATTCCCAATAATAAGAGAAAGGGGGATGGAGGATTAGTACAGTTTTCCGCGCAGCAAACAAGTCTGTTTCTAAACTTTGTGGGATTACCAGGAGGTGAGAATCAATTTTCGGCATTTATCGGAGCTAATTTGTTGGGTGATAATTATATCCCGGCTCTTCAATATGCTTATGTGAAATATCGCGGCTTCACACTGGGATATGACAAAACCTTGTTTTCCGATCCGGCTGCTACTCCTCCTACCATTGATTATGAAGGGCCCAATGCGTCGACGGCAATTGGTAATTGTTTGATAAATTATTCGGTTGCTTTTGGGAAAAATAAAGATTGGGCGGCCGGTATTGGTCTGGAGATACCTATGTATTCTGTCACGGTTTTACCGGAGACCGGGGCTTATGCAGTGAATCAGCGTGTCCCTGACATTCCGGCCTATATCAGTTGGAGTTGGAACGAAGGTCATAGTTGGTTGAGAGCTTCGGCGATCATGCGGAATTTGTTTTATCATAACCCGATGGCTAAAAAGAATATCGATAAGGTAGGCTGGGGTGTGCAGCTCAGTGGGTCGGCTCAAGTTTGCCCGTGGTTAACCACTTATTACAGTGGAGTATATGGAAAGGGAATAGCCAGTTATATACAGGATTTGACTGCTTGTGGAATGGATATGGCTCCGGCATCCCACAATTCGAATGTCCTGAATCCAATTACTGCGTGGGGAGCCTATGGGGGACTTCAATTTGATATTTCCCAAAAAGTGTTTGCTTCGGTCACCTATTCACATGTGAGGACTTATGCAAAAGGTTGTATGGCTCCATCGGGCGATGATCAGTATCGCTATGCGCAATATGCTGTGGGAAATGTGTTTTGGAACATTAATACCCTCCTTCAAGCTGGAGTGGAGTATATCTATGGACGACGAGTTAATTACGACAACACTCAAGCCCACGATTCACGAGTGCAAATGAGTCTTCAGTTATCATTTTGAAGTACAATCAGTAGAGTAATAATCCAATATTATTCCGCGAAATATTTCTTGCAGGCTAAAAACTTAGGCGCCCTTTGAATTTCATCAGACGCTTAAGCATTTCAGCGCTTCCTTCTTCATATTCGTTTGAATAAGAAGATATGACGCGCAAGTCTGTCTCGCGAAGGCGATAATGACCTTTCAACCCTGGAATTTCACGTTTTGCAAAAGATTTTAGAAAATCGTATTCAGCTTTTGAACGGTCGGCGACTTCGGCATATGCTGCTACTTCACCTTCGGGTCTGTTGCGGCTAACTTTGTATTTGTATCCTTTTGGAGTTTTAGTGACCCAAATGTAGCCATGAGCATTTTCACGTATATATTCTTTTTTTGCTTTGTCAAATTCTTTGTGAAAAAGTGTGATTGCTTCGTCAGGAATAGAGGGATTGTAATGAGTGGAGAAGGAGTCGGAAAGTTCCTTCATGAGGGTATGAAAGCAAAATAGAGTGGCGCGTGTGTCGGATGAAGCAAAATGGGCTTGAGTTTCATCGAAAGTCATGCCCAGTTCATTGGTAATAGCTAAAAGATTAGGGACCCCATAGAGATCGACTCCATTTTTTCGGCCTCTGACGAGCCAATATAGTTCTCTGACTTCAACCGTGGGTATTTGGCCGAGATTTTTAACTCCCTCTTTACGCAGCATTTTGATGTCATTGTCAATTGCATATCCAATGATGAACCGAGCTTTATCGAATATGGGTTGAATTTCCGATAGCTTCTCTCCAAAGGTCGGTTCATTGGCAACCATTTCGGGTGTGATTTTAAGCTTATCCGGTGGAGCAGTCCAACGCAGATTTTGTTCCGGTCTAAAAAGTTGATGATAAACCTCACGGTCTGTAATTGAAAAAACAGAAAGCTCAATGATGGATATATTATCGACAAATTCAGTGTCGAGACAGATGTATTCGAAGTCGGCCATTTGGATAAAGTTTATTTATCGCTTGAGAGAGACTTGACAATGGAACACAAAGTTAATCAAATTTGATTTATAGTCCAAATTCGACATTACAACTGACACCGGAGGCGAGAAGTCGTTTTACCGACACCTCGCCTCCAAGAATTTATAAGCGATTAAATTATAAATAGGTTACAAATGGATCTTTCGGACTATTCGTTTTCCTTGTGCATTGATACCACTCATAATCACGATATCTCCCTTCGAGGGATTCTTAATCTCGAGTCCGTTGAGGTTATACCATCTCACATCGGTTAACTCTCCTTCAGCAATAATTTCTACTCCCCCTTGTCCATCGCTGCAGGCGAAAGTAAATGTGCGAGAGAAATCGCCGCAAGTGGCTGTGAGAGTACCTGTACCATTGCCTGTTACTATTGCGTTGCTCCCATCGATTGAAATCATGCCGGAGGCTTTCCAAGAGGTGCCGGTAAGTGAACCAAGTTTAAGTGGTCCGACGAGGTAGTTCAAAGTGTTTCCATCGGGGATTGACCACAACACGGAAAATGCTTTGGCGCCGTCTGTTTCAGCAGTGGATTTTAGACGCGGGAGAGCCAGGGTTGAATAAGAGTAAGCATCTCCGAGTTGGTAGCGGGAGTCAATGAGTCGAGCGTTAGAGATTTTCTCTCCACCGAGTGAAGCATCGAGAGAGAAGGCAGGGAGCCAATCGGGGTAATAGCAATTAATAGCGGTTGCTCCTGAACGACCGAAGAGATTGCCTGCATACTTTTCGGCGGAGGTTTGGTTGGTACATGTAACCAAACCTGCGTTGTAGCAGCGTGTGAAAGTCGTCTGAGTTGGATCGCCTGCCAGTCCTCCAACTAATCTTTGAGCAGAGATTTCACCGGCATTATAGCAATCATTGATGGCTGCCGGTCCAGTGGCTACATTGATCAATCCGCCTGCGATGCCATTGACGTTAACAGTTACCACCGAACCGATGTTAAAGCATTGAGCCATTGTCAGACCTCCGGTAGTGATTTCTCCTATAAGACCGGCTGCTGCGCGTCCCTCCGCTTTAATTTCACCGGCATTGTATGAATCTGAAATCTTGACAGTGTTGTCGGACTGACCGACCAGACCTCCGGCACGGGAAGTCGATTCGATAGAGCCAAAGTTGGAAGATGAAGTTATTTCGGCTCCTATCTGTGCATGTCCCAATATACCTCCGGCTCCGGAGAGCGACAAAACGCGACCGTTGTTTTTACATTTATTTATTTTTGTTCCATTTCCCGACGATGAGTAGGAAGAAGTGCCGAAAATGCCACCGGCAAATTCCCAAGCTGATTCAATCAGACCTTCATTAGTACAAGAGTCGACGAAGGCGGTGATCAACCCGCTTCCAACGATGCCCCCGACCGCGGAGCATTTTGTAGTCAGAATATGGCCACGGTTGATGCATCGGCGCACATTACCTGTAAGTTGACCGACCAATCCCCCAGCCATTGCGTCGACATAAACGGTCTGAGGTTGTCCTCCTACAGTTTCAGTTTCTGTCGGGGCAACTGCGCTGATTGTTCCTTCATTTGTACAGTCTTCAACGACAGCACCAAGATCTGTGCCGGTCGCTCCGATGATGCCCCCGACACGTTTGTTTCCAGTGACTGTGGCCCCGTTGATACATTGACCGATGTAGCCGGTTGGAGTAAGCAATCCCGTGATACCACCGGCATATTCACCTTTTTTACCCGGGCGCAACCCGTTGGCACGTCCGGGAGTAACAGTAACTGAGCATAAATTATCGGTCGAGCAACCGATGATGCGACCAAGAACACGTCCCGCAAATATACCTCCATTCAGGTTAGAATAGATGTGTACGCCAGATGCCTTGAGGTTGCGTAGCTCTCCACGAGAACCAATTCCACCGAAAATTCCACCATCGGCAACATCTGTTGTTTGGTCGGCAACTGGCATTTTGAAGTTTTTGATTGTGTGATTATTCCCTTCAAATGTGCCGTTGAAAAAGATATTCGTACTTCCGATGGTGTAGCAGGTATCGGCTGATGCGAAGTCGATGTCAGCCGTCAGACTGAAGTATTTACCTTCAAAATCAAACCCACTTTCAGCCATGAAAGGACCTATTTTATTAAAGTCTTCGACAGATGCGATAACATATGGACTTTCTTTAGTCCCTTCGCCGGAGAAGACAGAGGGCAACGTGGTCAAAGGTAAGTGGCGGGTGTAAGTGCCATTTTTTAATATCAGATCAGCCTGTGTTACTTCTTGGACTGGGTTAACTTTCACATATCCATCTTCAATATAGAATGCCGGCGAGGAGATTGAGGCATTCAGCGCCATAGTGGTATTAATCTGAGCCGGTAATACAAAATTTCCGATAGTTTGTTTTCCGGGGAGATATATGAAAGTAGAAGCGATTCTCTTTGTAAGATCGAGAGAAGAAAGAGCTTTGGGGAGAGGATAATATCCTGTAGAGAAGACATAGTCATCAAAATTTGGCAATGCTTTTCCTGAGACTAAACTGTCGGTCGGAACGGGACTGATGCCTTCTGCATCTACTCCCTGAGCGCCAAGTGTCAGGCTGTACTGATTGTCGTAAAGACAATTGGAAAACAGAATGTTGAATTCTGTGCCGGTCACATGGTAATCTTCGCCTGCTATAGCACCAGCTTGTTTCATGTCTTTTGCACCCACTGGTCCGACGTTATAGCATTCACGAATGAGACCACCTTTTACGCTGTTGAGGTCGGAAATACCATTGGAGTTATAACCGGTTATTCCACCCGCTACAATGCTGTCGGCGTAAACTGTTCCAAAGTTTGCGCATCGGATAATATCACCCGTGTTTGCACCGGTTATTCCACCCGCTCGTCGCACTTCTTTTGAAACTGCTGAGACACAATTACTGAAAAATTCAACGATTACCTCTCCGGCGTTGATGCAGTCGGAGATTACTCCTCGCGAGTCACCCAGGATTCCGCCGGCCGAACTGTTGTTAACACGAATTTTGCCTGTGTTGATGCACCCAGTGATGTTGATATTTTGTCGAATTTTGGAGGCATACGCATATCCGGCTATTCCTCCGCCGTAACGTTCGAAACAGGTGACGGAAGCTTTGTTGATGCAGTTAGTGATCGAAGTGTTAGCACCCATAAATCCGGCTATTCCTCCGACACACATATATCCGTCGATCGAACAGGAGGAATCCAAAATAAGATTTTCGACCGAGCCACCATCATATAGTATGCCAAAAAAACCGATGTCCATGATGCTTCCTCCCATCGTGGCATAGTGAATGACATTGCCTTGAGGATCATATTTAATACCGGCAATTCTCATATTTTTGATTGTATGACCTCCGCCGTCGAAATGTCCGGCAAAGTAGTGGGGGGGAGTAGAGGTAGTAGAAATATATGCGCCAACATTCTTGGCCGCAATACCATAAAAATCTGTCACCCCGTTCATGTCAAGATCAGTAGTCAACCGGAAATATTTGTCTTTGAAAGTTTGGGCTACAGAAGCATTTGCCAAATCGGACAAAGTTAGAAGGTCGTCGACGCTTGAAATGAGATAGGGATTTTCCTTCGTCCCTTGACCGACGAAATCTCGTGGCGGTTTTTCAACCGGAATGAGCATTTTGTAGCCGTTATTAGTCAGTTGGATTGTGTCGAGTGCTAAGCGAGAAGTGTTTTGTGCAATAATTTTGTTGCCGGAGACGGAAAAATTTTTACCGACGGTCATAAGCGCGGAGATGCCTGTCATTGCTGTGCTGACGGTGGCTTCCGAAGTAAAGTTTCCAGCCCATTGTCCGGATTGAAAGACTACATAAGTTGCAGCAGCGGCTCGTTCCAGAGCTGAGTCAAAGGCTTTGTTGCGTGGATAGAATCCCTTCTCGACTACCCATTTCGACGCCGTCAAACCAGCCGGAAGGTCGCCGTTAGTAAGTTCTTCGGTAGATAGGCCGAAGGAGTATTCGGTTCCGCCTACAGCAGTTGTACCCCAAATGGAAGTGTCATAGTAGCATTGTGATAAAGGAGTTGGGGTTGAAGCGGTAACTTTTGCAAAACCGGCCAGACCCCCTTTGGTCGCGATGTCACTTCCGATGATAGAACCAATGCTGACGCAACGCGACATTGAGGCTGCATTGATAGCGGAAGTTGTACCCATTATTCCCGCGATACCTCCATTGTATTTTCCTTGTGATTTCAGAAAGGTTGCGGAGAAGCATTCCGTGATTCCACCGTTTCGGAAGCCTCCGGCAATACCACCTCCGTATTCTTGCAGACCGGATGCTTTATAAAGATTGAATCCTGAGAGCTCAACTGAGCCGGTGGAAGAACATCCAGTGACGAACGCGTAGTTTCCTTCGCCAATAATACCCCCGGCATAGTGATAATTCATTTTTACTTCCCCGGAGAAATAACAGTCCGCCACATATACGGAGGTAGTGGATTTTGAGCCATAGGCATAGCCTACGATGCCACCTGCCTGCGCATCGTAAGCTATTACGGTGGCGGAAGAGGTGCAATTCTGAACCCGCGCACCTGCATAGGCCTGTCCGACGACACTTCCGACTGCCCCCCAGCCTTCAATGGTGCATGAAGAGTCGATGTTGAGATTTTTGATGACTCCTCCCTCAACTGTGCCAAAAAAACCACAATATTTTCGAGAACCGTCTTTGGAATAAGCTAAAGCTTTTCCGGAGGAATCGAAATCAACGCCTTTGATAACCATATTTCGTATGGTGTGGTTTTGTCCGTCGAAATTACCTTGAAATTTGAAACTGATTGCCGATGATAGGCCTTTTGGTGCGGCTGCGATTCCATAGAAATCGGAAACCCCGCTCATATCTATATCCGCAGTTAGGATAAAATATTTGTTGGCATAATGGGAACAATTTGGGCCGGTGATAATGCCGTCGCCATTACAAGCTTTTGCCAGTTCTAAAACGTCGGCTTTGCTTGAGATCTGCCAAGGGTCGTCTTGTGTGCCGGAGCCTTTGAAGGACAATGCAGCGTCTTCGGCGGAAGCAGAAAAGGCTGTGACAACTACCAAGACTGTCGGTAGTAGGGAGCGTAAAAGTTGACTCATGATACTTAGAATAGGTGTTAGTGGAATCCTCAGTGAAATAGTGATTGAGTTAATGGAAAAATTCGGTATCGCGCGGGATTCTCAAAATAACGCGATTCCCTAAATTAAAAGTAACGAACAGGGTTACCCATGTTGAGGTTATCAGGTCCGAAATTGTGATGCAAAGTTAAGGAAAATAATTTGAACCAGAAGCAAATAAGGAGGAATAAATGATTAGAGACCCGACCCTCCGATTAATAGTTATAGTTATTGATTACGTTTCTGTTGGTGTTGACGGAGTCTCCGGCGTCGTTCAAGCCGGAAAGAAGCGTATAGGGCACGGATGCGTTGCAAGGAGAGCAAGATGGGTGAGGGAGCAGTCGAAGGACGTTGAGAAAGGGAATCGATTGGAGCAGGCATTTCCATTTTCGAACCGAATTGGCCCGGATATATTACAGCGAGGTTCTGTCGTTTGAAGTATTTCCCGAGGAACGGAGGAAGTTGTGCCAAATCGATATCCCAGGAGATGGAAGTGCGTCGGGCTCCAATGACTACCATAAGATCGTCTTCCACGATCAGATTTGAAAAAATGAGAAAGTCGTCCCATGTGCGCAGTTCTTCGTAGTGAGTGCGTATTTGGTAGTCTTCAGCTTTGATGACTCCTCGAATGTAGGGAATGGTTTCCGGTGCAGCGAGGAAGTTTACACGTGTTCCGATTTGAGAGGCAAGATTGGAAAGGCGACAGACCCATTGGCTGAAACCTGTTTCATATTCAGCTTTCGGTGGTACGATCACCATCAGAGAACGCACAGTATTGATTGGGATGAAACATCGGCTCATGACTACCATTTTATTCGTGGCACTCAGTAGACTGTCGATAAGTGAGCCATAAAAAGTGTCGACTATATTGGATTTGCGATGGAGACCGATTATAATTTCTGTTGCATCTTGTTCCTTTATTACATTGATAATACCAGATGTGATATTTATGTCAAAGCGCTCGATATCTTTGATTTCTACATCGGCTGAAACACCGGCGTGGACAGCTGCGCGGAGAGCTGAGCGACCCATCTCTCGGGTTGCCGGATTATCATCGTTGCGAACGAATAGGGCTGTGATGGGTATGCGATTGGAAGGCTGACGCATAAGAATGGCCATTTTCATAATCCCCTCAGCTGTTATTGGATTTGCAACGGCTACTAACTGCCGTCCATGTCGCACATTTCCCGGTTCATCGGGGCTTATTTCAGTTTTCGTAAGCTGAATACGAATTTTTTTGGCGCTTTGCTCGGTGGTGATTGTTGCTACTGCAGAGCACACCAAAATCATTAGTACAGCTCCATTCATCAGGTCTTCTCCAATCAGATGATTTTCAAATCCCACCATGACGGCTGCAATTGTCGCAGCGGCTTTTCCGGAGGTAAGACCAAACATCAGGCGACGATCGGTCGGGTCAGCATGAAAAATTTTTTGTGCCGTAAAGGCTGCAAGCCATTTAGTGCCAAGGGCTATCATCACCATTACTGCAGCAGTCTGTGCCACATTCCACCCATTGAATACCACCTCAACGTTAATAAGCATTCCGACGCCTATCAAGAAATATGGGATAAAAATGGCGTTGCCGACAAATTCAATATGATTCATCAACGCTGAGCGCGAAGGAATAAATCGATTGAGAACCAATCCGGCATAGAAAGCTCCCAAAATTGCTTCCAGGCCAATTAGTTGAGCTAACATCGAGGCAATGAAAACCATTGCCAGAACGTAGATGAATTGGGTGACGGGATCTGCTACTTTTCTGAAAAACCATCGGGTCAAGAGCGGGAAAAGATAACCTACAGCAATTGCGTAGACAATCACCAACCCCGCCAGTCGAGCGATATCACCCCAACTGAAAGATCCGGTGGATTTTATTCCGACTACTTGGGCAAGTACAACAAGCGAAAGCAACACGGCGACGATTGTCCCACTGACAGCGATGATAGCCGGCCGACTGTTTTGCAATCCGAAGCGCGATATAATGGGATAGGAAATAAGTGTATGAGAGGCGTACATCGACGCAATCAAAGCTCCCGATAACCAACCGGTTTTAAAAATCCAAACAGAACAGGGCAGTCCAACTGCCATCGGAAATGCAAAAGTTAAAAGCCCGAAAAGCAAACCTTTCCGAGCATTTTTGCGCAGATTGACCATGTCGATTTCTACCGCAGCTAAAAACATGAGGTAGAGGATTCCGACTTGGCCAAATATTTCAAAACTGGCGTCGCGAACCAATAGATTTGCTCCGTAAGGCCCCACAATTACCCCGGCGATAATCATCCCAACGATGTGGGGAATTTTAAGGGCGTTGAAAATTAAAGGAGCTAAGAGGATGATAATTAGCACCAATAGGAAAATCGCAACCGGCTGCTGAAGTGGCAGAGAAATCAAGGAAGCGACAAGCATATGGGCTAAAAGGGAGTGGGTCAGATACTATCGGGATAAAGTTCTGACATTTTTGCAACTGCTTTTGAGTGTGATTCTTCGTCGGTCGGGTCAACGTCCACAAAAGTTTTTTCGAGGTCGATCAGATATTGTTTGGCTGTTAGGCCTCCGGCATATCCGGTAAGTTGTCCGCGACTTCCGATCACCCGATGGCATGGAATTATAATTGACAACGAGTTCGCTCCCACAGCATTGCTCACTGCTCGTATGTCAGATTCGCTTGCTACCATGTTTGTCAGTTGGGAATATGAAACCGTGGTGCCATAGGGAATATCGGAAATAAATTGCCATACTTTCTTCTGAAACTCAGTACCGATGAAATGGATGTCAAGGTCGAATTTCCGACGTTTTCCATCGAAGAACTCTTGAATTTGCTGCTTGGCCGCTTCAATCGCCGGCGTGGTCCCCGTCATGTAGCGTGACATCAGCAACTTTTGAATACGATTGTCGATGGTGCGCCGATGCGTCGATTTATGCCAATCGCACAGACACAGCTTGTCGTCGGTTGTACCGAGAATCAGCTCTCCGCAGGGAGTGTCCATCGTATCGATTATTACATATTTGTGGGTTCTCATGGGAAATTTGTTTACTGTTTGATTGTTTGGTGAATAGGTGATAGCTGGCCGGTTATGGAATCGATAACATAACCCCCAATTGAAATTCCCTCAGGCATTAGAGGGTGATTCTCTATTAAATCGACAGTATGTGCCACCGCTTCTTTAGTGTCGTCGAAGCCATGAAGCCATTTGTCGAGATCAATACCGCAATGTCTCATTAAGTTGATATGCTCCTGACTGACTCCGCGTTCTCGCATCAACCGAAGCATCTTTTCAGCGTTCATTCCCTGAACACCGCAGTCAGTATGGCCTATGACCATTATTTCGTTGACTCCTAACTCATAAACCGCCACTAAGAGAGAGCGCATCGTGGAATCAAAAGGATTTGTAATAGTCCCTCCGGCATTCTTGATGATTTTGAAATCTCCGTTGCGTAGTCCCAGCGCAGCCGGAAGTAGTTCAACCAACCGGGTATCCATGCACGTCACTATTGCCAATTTGCGCTCAGGATATTTTGAAGTTGCGTACCGGCGATATTCTTCTTGCTCAACAAACTTTCGGTTGAATTTCAAAATCTCGTCAATCACGTGTCTTATAGCAGTTAAGCGGGATGAAAAAAGACAATGATTTTACTGGCTGATGAATTGCTAATAAATTCAGTGTCTTTTGTATAATTCCGTTTAAGTTAGAGAGAATGGAGCGGCAAACGAGGCTCGAACTCGCGACCCTCAGCTTGGGAAGCTGATGCT
>CAZNMC010000022.1:0-34539 GCA_964574285.1 uncultured Sangeribacter sp.
CGCCATGCTGACTACCGATCTGCCGGTGACCGTCGAACTCCGTCCGGCATTTGAAACACCAACCATCCAAGTATGGGACGGAGAAGAATCGACCACCCCGGCAATAGATGATGAAGCTAAAACAATCACCATGAGCCGTCCTTCCGATTTTGAAGGATTTGCGAAGCTTGTCAATGAGGGCAATCCATACACGGGTTACACAATGAACATTCTTACCGACATGGACTTCGATAACCACCCCGTTACTCCGATCGCAAGCGGAGCAAGCCGTTCCGGAAATGCGGCTACCGGTGTTTCTTTCGAAGGAATGATCGATGGCCAAGGACATGTGCTTAAGAATCTAACTATCGACGATTCAGCCAATTCGACAGTGACAGCCTATATCAATTCGGTCAAAGGTGCAAACGCAGGTGTCAAGAATATTCAAGTAGAGAATCTGAACCTTACAGCTTCTTCGACTTCGAGACAAACCGGCTTCATTGGTTTAGTATCGGATGGTGCAACAGTAAGCAACATCACTATTACTTCCGGCACAGTAAGCGGCAACGATGGTGTAGGCGCAGTTGTGGGTCGTATTTTAGGTTCCGGCAGTGTTACCGATTGCACTAACGGCGCTACAGTAACCGGAAAAACGACCAACATCGGAGGTATCGTAGGTGCGGCCTACTATTCGACAGCAGCCGGGATGACCATCAGCAATTGTCATAACACAGGCAAAGTAAGCGGTAGCTCAGTAACAGGCGGTGTTGTAGGTCTAAGCGCAGCTAATGTAGAAAAATGTACCAACACTGCCGACATCACAACTACAGGCGGAAGCACCGGCGGTGTGATAGGTGCACAACAAAATGCCGGAAGCATCAGCAACTGCGACAACAAAGGCAATATTCTAATTTCCGGTGCAGCTAATGGCGCATACGGTGCGGGTGGTATCGTAGGTTGGGTTCGCTACAACGGTGCAACCACAGATTATCCCGTCAAAAACATCATTAACGTAACGGGCTGCACTAATTCCGGAAATGTAATCACCGACTTAATCGGAGCCGGAGGTATCGTAGGTATGTATTACAATTGGGGGACAGTCTCCGGATGTACCACCACAGCTACTCAAATCACTTCAAAAAGTTTTGTAGCCGGCGTTGTGGGGTCAGCTCAGACAGACACAGCCCCGGGCACAGAAGCCTTCGGACCTTACAACGTAGTTGTCAAGGGTAATACTTCGACTACCACACTTGACCAAATGTCAGGTGCTAATAAGGCTTTGGTAATCTACGTCAACAACAGTAACTTCACTACAGTAGAAGACAACATTACTCCCGAAAACTAAAATCAACCTCACCTAAAAAAAATGCCGGACGCCCAAAAGGGTATCCGGCATTTTTTATTCCAATTAATTTCAAAGGATTGAAAAGGCAAATCGGATTCGGCGTTGATATGTCTCTCCGGGATTAAGCAATTGAGAAGGGAAAGGAGAATTCAGTGTGTGGTTAGGAGCATCGGGGAAACCCTGCGCTTCCACTGCCACTCCCTCATAATCGCGATAGGGACGTCCGGAACGATTGAGAGGAGATCCGTCGAGCCAATTACCGGTATAGATCTGTACACCGGGCTGGTCAGTGCCGACAGTTAGCACACGCCCGGAAACCTCATCGGAAATCACGACCGCTTCCTCCTCAAAGCGACCGTGAGCCCATTGGTCGATTGCCCAGCAAGCATCGTAACCCTTCCCATAACGCAGCGCGGGAAAATCGGAGTAAATGTCGCGCCCGAGAGGCTTTGCCTCCAAGAAATCCATTGGAGTGCCTTCAACGGGAGCCAACTCTCCGGTAGGAATGAGAGATTCGTCGGTGGGTAAATAGCGGGAGGCTTTCAATTTCAGCATGTGAGAAAGGACAGAACCGGAGTCAGCACCCTGAAGATTCCAATAAGTGTGGTTTGTGAGATTCACCACGGTGGGTCGAGTGGTTCGGGCAGCGAAAACAATGTCGAGAATATCAGTGTCGGACCAGTGATACTCCACACTTACGGTCAGCTCACCGGGATATCCGCTGTCGCCGTCGGGAGAGACAAGCGAAAAACGCACTCCATCGGGCAGTTCTTCAGCGGTCCACATTTTATTCTGAAATCCATCGGGGCCACCATGCAAATGGTTAGGGCCATTGTTGATGGGGAGGTGAAAAAGTTGGCAACCGATACGCAGTTCACCGCGTGCAATCCGATTGGCATATCGCCCCGGAGTCTTACCCAAGCAAGGTCCATCGGCCATGTAATCGGCAGGGTCAGAATAACTCAAAGCGATGTTTTCAACCTTACCGAATTTATCGGGAACTTCCACGGAACAGATTCCGGCACCCAGCGATGAAAGTTCGACCGCATGTCCCTTAGCGTTTGAAAGCCTAAAAATATTAATTTCCCCAAACTTCGTGTGACGAGGAATACGAGTTATGAG
Organism: uncultured Sangeribacter sp.; assembly: GCA_964574285.1. Lineage (GTDB taxonomy): Bacteria > Bacteroidota > Bacteroidia > Bacteroidales > Muribaculaceae > Lepagella. Next base: position 2,447 of record CAZNMC010000022.1, read on the forward strand.
CATATCAGTCTAATTTTCTTGCACCATCGGAGATAACCACATCGTAGATGTTGGGTTTATGACCATATTTCTTATTAAAGGCCTCAGAAAGTTGGGCAACAAACTTGTCATGAAGTTCATCGGGAACGAGATTAATTGTGCAACCACCAAAACCGCCCCCCATAATTCTCGAGCCGGTGACACCAAGCCGACGGGCTTCTTCGTTGAGGAAGTCCAATTCCTCACAGCTGACCTCATAATCATAGGAGAGTCCACGATGCGTTTCAAACATTTTTTTGCCAACGGTTTTATAATCGGCACGCTCAAGAGCATCGCACACATCAAGGACACGCTGCTTTTCTTCGATGACAAATTTAGCACGGAAATAATCTTCGGCAGAGATGTCGGGACGAATACGGTCGAGCATAGCCATGTCAGCATCACGCAACGATGGGAGTCCGAGAGCCTTAGCTACACGCTCGCAAGATTGACGCCGACGATTATAGGGAGAATCTGCGAGTTCATGCTTGACACGCGAATCGACTAACACAAGGGAGTATCCCTCGGGGTCAAAGGGGAAATACTCGTATTCCATGCTCCGACAGTCGAGACGCATCAAGTTTCCTTTACGACCAAAAACAGAAGCAAACTGATCCATGATGCCACAATTGACACCGCAATAATTGTGTTCAGTGGACTGTCCGATGCGAGCAAGCTCAAACTTGTCGATAGAATTTCCATTAAAAAGATCGTTGAGAGCAAAAGCGAAGCAAGATTCAAGAGCAGCCGATGAACTGAGCCCGGCACCGAGAGGAACGTTTCCGGCAAAAACGGCATCAAATCCTTCAACCTTCCCACCACGTTTATGGATTTCGCGACAAACACCAAAAATATATCGTGCCCAACTTTCTGAAGGAGCATCTTCCTCCAGAAGTCCAAACTCCACATATTGGTCGATATCCATTGAATAGACACGCACCTTCTTTGAATTGTTGGGTCGAATTTCAGCCATAATCACCTTGTCGATTGCACCCGGGAAAACAAAGCCATCATTGTAGTCTGTGTGTTCTCCAATAAGGTTAATACGTCCGGCAGAAGCGTAGAAAGAGCCCACTCCGCCAAAGCGGTCGGAAAAAGCGTCGGCAATCCGCTTTTTCATCTCATCTGAAGTCATAAAATACAAGATATAAAAGGGTTAAATAATTTCAACTATCAATTGACACGGATAACTGCTTTAGCCGGTTTCAATCCTTTTGCTTTTGCTTCGAAGAGAATCTCACCCGGGCGATCGGAGGACTGCACAATAGCAGTTGCAGCTCCACTGAAAAGGTCTGTGGCCGGAAGATGGAAGGGTCGAAGCGAGTTGGGATCGCCATTTGCGGCAGCCCGGAACTTTCCCGTGCCTTTAACAGAGAATTTTACTTCCCGTTCATCATTTGGAACAATGTTTCCATCCTTATCGGCTACGCGGACTGTGATGTAAGCCAAATCTTCTCCATCGGCAGAAAGTACGGAACGATCCACATCTAATACGAGATGGTCGGGGCGTCCGGCAGTGCGCATGATTTTCTGGGCGGCCACCGACCCGTCTTCATTATAAGCCACCACCTTCACTTCTCCTGGTTCATAGCGGACTTCGTTCCACATCAAGCGATAGCGATGAAGATTGGAAGAATCGTTTTTCTCCCGTATTCCCTGACTCTTGCCATTGACGAACAGCTCAGCACGCGGAGAATCGGTGTAGACAAAAACGGGCGTAATTTCACCTTCCCGGCCCTCCCAATTCCAGTGAGGGAGGATGTGGAGGGTATGGTCAGAGGTGTTCCATTTCGAACGATAAAGATAGTACCGGTCTTTGGGAATGGATGCTAAATCAATGATACCAAAATAGGAACTGTGGGAAGGCCAAGCGTCAGTGTCATAAGGACTGGGTTCGCCCAAATAGTCAAATCCGGTCCACACAAACTGGCCGATGTTGTAATCTTTATCATCGTCAGCCGCAAAATCGTCGTCGGGAAGATTGCTCCACGGACAAAACTCCACATCGTAGCTGCTGCTCTGATTGCCCGGACGAGTCACATTAGCACCGACTTCTACCGGGAAGAAATATTTACCACGCGATGATACGGTGGAAGCCGTCTCGGAGCCAAGAATAATATTCTGAGGCAACCGGGGGAAAGCTTCATCGTAACGGTTTACCTTATAGTTGAATCCGGGCACATCGAGGGCAGCTGCAAAGCCATTGTTGACCACGGCATCGAACTGGTCCATTCCGCAGGTGACGGGGCGTGTGGGATCTTCACGATGCACAATATCTTGAAGGAAAAGCAACTCCTTAATTCCATCCGGAGCCCACTGGCTGGGGACTTCATTGCCTATAGACCACATCACTACGGAAGGGGCATTGCGATAATTCCGAAGCATATTGATCATGTCCCTTTCAGCCCATTCCTCAAAGAGAGTTCCGTAGCCGTTCTTGCTTTTCGGGCGGAATCCCCAATCATCGAATGGCTCCACCATCATCATGAAACCCATTTCGTCGCAAAGAGCAACCAACTCAGGTGCGGGCATATTATGACTTGTGCGAATGGCATCCACTCCCATATCCTTGAGGAGAGTCAACTGACGGCGCAAGGCAGCGGTGTTGACAGCGGCTCCAAGAGGACCAAGGTCGTGATGATTGCAGACACCTTTAAATTTTCTTTTCTCTCCATTCAGAAAAAAGCCTTCGCCATCGCGGACTTCGACAGAACGGATGCCGAAGCGTGTGGAATACTCATCAAGCGTCACCCCGTCGCGAGTCACATAAGTGGTAGCCGTATAAAGAGCCGGAGATTCCGGAGACCACAGCTTCGGATTTCGGACCACAAAATTTTGAGTGAGCGGCCGATCGGGAAAAACACGAAAAGCATGGGAGTCCCTGGCCACTTCTTTCCCATCGCTATCCGTGATAATCGTGGTCAGCCCGATCTCCTCGCCTTTGGAGGCTCCGGCAATTTCAGTCCGCAGACGCACAGTGGCATAATCCTTTCCGACATGAGGAGTGGTCAGCTGCGTGCCCCACACCGGCACATGGAGTTTAGAGCGAGTAATCAAATGAACATTGCGATACAATCCAGCACCGGGATACCATCGGCTTGACTCGGGCAAATTTTCGAGACTGACTTCAATAATATTTTTTCCCGGGCGGACGGTCTTATCAATATCCGTATGAAAAGAATTGTAGCCATACGGCCAATATGTTACCGGAATTCCGTTTACTTTCACACGCGCATGACTCATAGCCCCGTCAAAGAGAAGAGCCAACGACTTGCCGGTCGTATCGGGAATTTCCACCTCAGTCCGATACCACCCTTTACCCACATAAGGAAGACCGCCAGTGCGACCGGTTTTCCACGTCTCTTCTGTCTCACCGTTTTGCTCAACAGCTACTTTCTGAAGATCGTTGCTGCGGTCGAAAGGTCCATATATCGCCCAGTCGTGGGGAATAGTTACATGCTGCCAAGACACTGAATCTTTAGAAAAATCCCAATTCTTTATCTGCTGCACCATCCGTTGGCCCCACATCGGGAAAAGGAGGAACGAGGCAACTGCCGCCATTAGTATTTTTTTCATGTAAGAGTCTATTTGATTCGGGTTTTACACTAAAATGAAAGCTGCTATCCCAGGAAAGAATAAGTCAGTCACTATTTTCCTTTTACTCAGCAAATATAACAATTTCCCAACGAAAATTCCATCTTAAAAACTTAAAAAAAATTAAACCTTGGCAATGTCGGACAAAATAAGTAATTTTGCAATTACTATTTAGGAGAGAACAACCAAAAACGGATGGGAATTTCAGTAGTAATCCAAACCTATAACGAAGAAAAAAATCTTCAGGATTGTCTTGACGCTCTGAAAGGGTTTGACGAGATTGTAGTATGCGATATGGAGTCGACCGACAGAACCGTAGAAATCGCACTGAAGAATGGGTGCAAAGTGGTGACATTTCCAAAAGGCAACCATCTGTGTGCGGAGCCGGGACGAGACTTCGCCGTGCATCAGGCTTCAAACGAGTGGGTGTTGGTAGTCGATGCAGATGAAATAATTCCCCATGCACTTCGAGATTACCTCTACGATTTTATCCGCCACCCGGGAGAAACTGCCGGACTATTAGTGGCACGAAAGAACTATATTCTCCATCGATTCAAGCGTTCTTCTTACCCCGACTATCAACTGCGATTTATCCGTAAAGAAGGAAGCTATTGGCCTCCGGTGATCCATTCGCGCCCTAAATTAGCCGGGCCTGTCGAAAAGATACCCGAAGAAAGGATGGATTTGGCCATGCGCCATAAAAACTTCACAATGTTCAATGTCGTGGAGCGAATGAACAGATACACCACTACCGAAGTGGACAAGAGACTGGGCAAGAAAAAAGGCTCTCTTTGGCGCATGATTTTCGAACCTTGGCTTTTCTTTATCAAAGTCTACATCTTCCATGGGTCTTTCCGCTTCGGGACTGCGGGCTATATCGCAGCAAAAAAAGATGCCGCGGCCCGATTCTATCTGCTGGCCAAACTTTTCGAACGCGAGCAAGAACTTAAACGCGAAAAAAATCCCGATGCCAAAGAAAAATGCCTATGAAATCCGGTTCTCTTCCGACGTCCTCTTTGGTGATTACCACCTATAACTGGATTGATGCTCTCCGACTCACACTTGATTCGGTCGCGCGACAATCACTGCTACCCGATGAAGTGATAATCGCTGACGACGGCTCTCGAGCCGACACAGCCGATTTTATCCGGAATTACGCTAAAACCTTCCCCACCCGTCTGGTCCACCTTTGGGGAGAAGACGACGGATACCGACGCTCTGTGATGGTCAATAAAGCTTTCCAAACAGCCCAAGGGGATTACATACTCCAAACGGACGGCGACATCCTCCTTCATCCCAACTTTGTGGCCGACCATTTGCATTGGGCCCAAAGAGGAGTCTATGCCCGAGGGAGTCGCTCTTTCCTTGATGAAAAAATGTCGCACCGCATTTTCTCCGGTGAGCTTAATCCAGCCAAATTGCCAGTCTTTGCCGGCAGTAATCCCCTAAACGCCATCCGATTGCCTCTTTTCTCAAAGATAGTGAGCCATCTGAGTCGCGACATCGACAACGTCAAAGGATGCAACATGGCCTTCTTTCGCGACGACCTTTTGAAAATAAACGGCTACGACAACACTCTCGTCGGCTGGGGACATGAAGATAAAGATCTTTCCTTCCGTCTCTCAAACGCCGGAGTAAGAATGCGAAAAATCAAATTTGAAGCTCTCGTCTTTCATCTTCACCACAAATTCCTGTCTCGCGATAACGCCGATGCCAACCGTGAAAAAGCATTTCGAAGCCTTCGAGAAGGGACAGTGCGCACCCCTTCCGGGATTTCGGAAGTCGATTCACTGCCCAAAGCACCCCGAATCATTTTCGAATCTTGAGAAAACTCCCCAATAAATTTTCCTTATCCTCCGACGTCCCGATGCCAAACTACGATATACGCACTCTACAACTACGACTGCTGAAGATACTCAAAGTCTTCGACCAAATGTGCAGAAAACACAACTTAAGATATTATCTCGAAGACGGCACTCTGCTCGGAGCCGTGCGTCACGGAGGTTTTATCCCCTGGGACGATGACGTCGATATAATGATGCCCCGACCTGACTACGAGAAACTTATACTCCATTCAAAAGAATGGCTTCCGTCTCCATACGAATTCATATGCTTTGAAAATGATCCCTCATACCCCTTGCAGTTCGGGAAAGTGCAAGACGCTTCTACCACACTAATCGAACGTCCTCATCTATATTATCTCGGAGGAGCATATATCGACATCTTTCCGATGGATGGTGTGCCGGATTCCGAAAAAGAACAACGAGCACACGACCGTCGTTACCATAGTCTCAAATCCCTGCTCTATATGACCTGGCGCGATCCTTTCAAACATGGGAAAGGACCAGCCTCGTTGTGGCCTCTTCTTCTACGAAAAATTTACCCTCCCCGAAAAGTACAAAAGATGATGCGGGAGCATTCCATGAAATATCCATTCGAGACATCAAAAAATGTGGCTAATCTTTTTGATAACATGCGGGGAATTCTCGATCGCGAAAAAGAACTCGGGCCTGGCACTCCAATAAAATTTGAAGATGGCGAATTTATAAGCGTAGCCGATACCCACACTCATCTGACCCGGCTCTTCGGAGACTATATGACTCCCCCACCTCCGACCGATATCGAACAACATAATTTCTTCTATCTCGACCTCAACAAACCTTATCGTGAGTTCGATCCGGAATCCATCGGCCTTAAAAACCCATATCAACCCCACTGATCATACCATCTCAATGGCTTACGATATAAGAAAACTTCAACTCCACCTGCTCGACATTCTTCAGGCAACGGACAAAGCCATCCGCCAACATGGGCTACGTTACTATCTGACCGGAGGAACTCTTCTCGGCGCCGTGCGACACGGCGGATTCATACCCTGGGATGACGATGCCGACATTGCAATGCCCCGACCCGACTATGAAGTCTTCCTCCGTCACGCCAACGAATGGCTGCCACCCCATCTTGTGTTGCGCTCCCATCTTTCCGATCCCGATTATCCCTTCTACTACGCTAAAATCGAAGACACCCGAACCACCATCGTCGAAGGGCCCACCCGACCATATACCGGGGGAATATTTATCGATATTTTTCCAATCGATGGAATCCCCGACAGCCAACATAGTTTCAAAAAAAGCAATTTGAAATTCCGAAGATATTGCAAACTGCTCCATTTTCTTCATCGCGACCCATATAAACATGGGAAAGGGCCAAGAAGCTGGTGGCCTCTCTTCTTGAGAAAAATATATACCAGGCAGGCGGCTTCACAAGCCCTTAATTCTCATATCGGACGATTAGGCTACGATTCATGCCGCATCGTAGGATGCTATTCCCCAAACTATGAGACAATGGTCGATCGAGAAAAAGTCTACGGAGAAGGCACGCCTATTCGTTTCGAAGGAGTGGAACTTATGGGGATGCGAGACAATAACGCTTACCTTCGGAAACAATACGGTGATTTTATGAAGCTACCACCGGAAGATAAGCGCTTCAACCACGCTTTTTTGAAAGTGGATTTCAACAATTCATATCTTGAAACGAAACCCAACACTAAATCCACGCCTACCCAATGACCGATGTGCCTTCCAAAATAATGCTCCTGATCAATCCCATTTCCGGGACCCGGGATAAATCAGTGATTCCTACAATTTTTCGTGAACTGGCCACGTCGATCGGCGCAGAATTGGAAATTCGCACCACTTCGTCGCCCGCCGATGCCGCCTGCTTTGCTTCCGAAGCAATTGAAAACGGATTCGATACAATAGCCACTGCCGGGGGGGACGGCACGGTGAGCGATGTGGCGTCGGTAATCAGAGGTTCTGAAATCGCTCTCGCTATCATACCCTGCGGGAGTGGCAACGGTCTGGCCCGCGCTCTCGGAATTCCTCCCGATTTCTCCGCGGCTGCAAAACTAATCACCGAAGGAATGATCATCAATTGCGACAACGGACTCATCAACAATCACCCTTTCTTCTGCACTTGTGGAGTGGGTTTTGATGCAGAAGTAAGCCGTCGATTCGCAACTGAAAAAAGACGTGGGCGCCTGACTTACATCAAAAACGCTCTCCTCGATTATCTCAGCTATGCGCCACAACCTTACGCCATCTCTGTCGATGGAAGAATCATTACCGAACGCGCCTTTCTCATAGCCATTTGCAACGCATCGCAATATGGCAACAATGCATATATCGCCCCCCACGCATCGCTCACCGATGGACTGCTCGATGTCACCGTGGTCCATACCGGCTCAATCATCCATACGGCTCTCGCCGGAGTGGAACTATTCACGGGACATCTCGACCGAAATACTCTAATCGAAAGCTTTCGGGTTTCTTCAGCTGTCATTTCGCGTCTGGAAGAGGGAGCAGCTCATATCGACGGAGAACCTCTTCAACTGGGCAAACGTCTGCAAATTGAACTGGAACCGGCCAATCTAAAAGTATGGGTACCAAAAAATGTCCCTGAATTTAAACCGATAATTTCTCCCCTTAGGTCGATGGTAGCGGATGTTATTTCTGATCTGCGTTTCATGATTGGTCTGCGATAAGAGATCTTCTTTAATTCCAACTACCTTTTCATAACCATAAATTTCATCTTGTAAATCCTCCAATCCAAAATTCCATCTGTCATTATTTATGAAAACCTTTATTTCCGCTTCCATTCTCGCTCTTATATCCCTCTCCGCGATAGCAAATTCGCCTTACATATCCAAAGTCTACGACTTTCGTCCGGCTCCGGGACAATTTCTCAATCAAATCCCCGAAATCGAACCTGAAGCCACCACAGAAGAGATACTTTCCATTGTCCTCGAAGAAATAGGTCATGAAAAAAATCCCGGAATGATCTCCCTGGGTGCATTTGGAGGGTACGTCGTCTTCGGCTTTGACCATCCTATAGTGAATGTGCCCGGTGAGTATGATTTCAAGATATATGGTAACGCCGTGGATTCAAACGAGGCAAAAACAAGCGGTTCGGCCGAACCGGGAATTGTCTTGGTTTCTGTCGATGCAAACCACAATGGTCTTCCGGACGACCCATGGTTTGAACTGGCTGGCAGCGACTACACCAAACCTTCTACTCTAAAAAAATATAAAGTAACCTATTATAAACCGACCGCCGGCAAAACCCCGATTAGCGATCCGGACGACGACGCCATCATCGATAAAGAATATATCCGATGGAGCGACTCTACCGGACAAGAAGGATTCATAGCAAAAAATTTCTTCCATGCACAATCCTACTGGCCCGAGTGGATTGATGAAGAAACCTTAGTATTCGAAGGCACCCGCCTGGAAAACAATAGCATTAATACGAGTACCACCCCCGGCAGTTCCAATTATGTTCTGCTCAGTCTCGATTGGGGATATGCCGACAATCAATCCAATAACAATCCTGATTATAAAGGATTTAACATTGAGCACGCTGTCGACCAGGATGGGAATCCGGTCAAATTGAGTCAGATTGATTTCGTGAAAGTCCACACCGGCATCCTCCACTGCAACGGCTGGTTGGGAGAAAATTCAACTGAAGTTTGCGGGGCAGAAGACCTCCATCCTGACGCCAAATCCACCGGAGGAATAGAGACTTCGTTCGTCGAAGAGAGCAATTCCGATATGCCGGTTTATGATTTGTGGGGACGTCCGGTGCATGTGCTTCAACCCGGGGCAGTCTACATTCGCAATGGGGAAAAATTTGTGCCCCGTCGTTAAATTCCCATCTCTGCAAGAGACCACTTGCTATTGTAAAATTTTATCCTTATCTTTGCCAGTCAGATAAGAGTGAAATGTTTTTTACTTCCTATCTGACCGATCGCTATTCGGCTCAAACATTCCAACGGGTTCCATCCCCCGTCCATATTAAAATTACTCACTAATTCACAATACATCATGAACTTAAAACAAGTTATGCCCGGCTTGTGCCTTGGACTGGTAGCCTTTTTCGGAGCCAACGCTTCGAATCCGGTTCTCCAAAAGGTCTCACCGGCGAAACCCCTATCCAAATCCGATTATGGGCTTTCTCTTCGTACTGACAGAGAAGCCGATAGACTCAAAGCCGAAAACGAGGGGCAAAGTCTTGCAGAAATCGCCTCAAAACGACTGTCTGACTCAAGCACCCCGATCCCAACTCAGACCGTCGGCATCGAACGGGATATGACCCCAACGCTAACCTCGGTTACTTTGAAACCATCAAAAGGGCTGATTGCTCCGGTCAAAACCAATCGTCATAATGCCGGAAAAGTAAAAACCGGTGTCCTTTTCAGCCGAGAATTTAACCGGGCTTCAGAAAGTAGTAGTGCGGCCCAACTGACCTTAACCGCTACTTCCGGAAATAATTATAAAGTCACCAACGTCCGCGGTCTCGATGGAGAAATCACAATTACCATCAACGAAGCTGCCGGCACAGTCAATATCGCTCCTCAAATAATCTACACACACCGCACCTATGGTGATTTGTGGATGTGTCCGATTGATTTAAATCAAGGCGTTTTTTCTGTATCAGACCCTATCACCGGAACAATCGATGAACGTGGAAATATTTCCCTCTCCACATGGGGACTTTTTGTGATCGAAGGCAGTTATAAGAACGCTAACTTCGGTGTCTTCACCGAATCCAAATGGATGCCGGCCAACGGCACTATCAACATCACCGCTCCAAACGAAAGCGACAACACTTCCGTTCCGACCGTGATTGAACAAATAAACGAAAATGAAATTAATGTCTTCAACATTGTAGGAAATGCCAACTATGTAGCCCTTCGCTTATATCCCGGAGGAGCAGTGCAAATGTCGCCACAATGGGTATTCACAAATGTAATGTATGGTGATATTTGCGTATATAGCTGCGATTTCTCAACAGGAAAAATCAATTATCGATTGCCCGTCAACGGCACTGCAACACCTTCCTCAATAAAACTCGACGGATGGGTGGCAGCCTTGCGTACCGGCACGGGAATTGCCAAACAGGCCGTCTCAACAGATATCTCAATTGAGGGAATAACCCTGACTTTCCCCGAAGCCGTTTCTTTCGCTTTATCCGGCAACGGATCTTCATCCAATCCCTATCTGCTTAAAAATGCTGCGGATTTCCGCACTCTTTCACAGGCAGTCAGAACCGGAAATTCATTTTCAGGGAAATACTTTGCTTTGGCTGGCGATGTAAGCCTTGCCAACCTTCCTTACACTTGGGAACCGATCGGCGATGAAGCTACCCCGTTCAGCGGATTCTTCGACGGTAGAAATTATACCGTCAGCGGCTTAACTGCCGATGGTCGAGGATTTCCCAATGTCGGTCTCTTCGGCTATCTTTCCGATTCCGGACGAATTGAAAATCTGAAAATGTCCGGCCTCACATTGCGAAGCTCAGGCGCAACTTTAGGCGCTATTTGTTCCACTTCCTATGGTAAAATAAGCAATTGCCACGTCTCCGGGCGTTTGGTCGGAACCGGAGAAGTTATGGGAGGGATTGTAGGACAATCCGTCGGCACAATTGAAGGATGCTCTTTCACCGGCAACATCGACGGAGCCGGAAGCATCGCCGGAATTGCCGGACTAAACTATGGACAAATATCCAAATGCCACACTCTCGGCACAGTCGAACTCTCCGGCATGAACAGTTCCATGTATCACCAGGCTGCCGGAATTGCAGCCCAGATGTTGACTCCCAAAGATTCACCTCGGGCATCCATAACAGATTGTTATGTCGGAGGAGCGATTTCGGATAACTATGGCTTCAGCCCCGTCGGGGGTATAGTTTGTCTGGCTGCTCAGTCTACAGTAGAACGCTGTTTCAATGCCGCTACAATCTCTGCATTGCATCGCAACACCGAAAACGATATTTATGCCGGGGGAGTGGCCGCATGGAGCCAGGGGGCAACGATAAAAGACTGCTTCAACGCCGGCACAGTCATTAAAAGTCTCGGAACAGGTGTCGAGGGAAGCGAGATGGTTGGTGGTATTGTGGGATATCTCTCCGTCAGCTATACATACTCAAGCGGAGGAGTCACCATTAACAATGTCAGCGATATTTCCGGATGTTACAATTCCGGCCAAATAATCTCATCTTCCAAAGCCGGACATAAAGGAATCTATGGCGACACATACACCAGCAACGGTTTTGATCCCGTCGCCCTTTCAATCCGAAACTGTTGGTTCGACAACCAAATCAATACTTTCGATGATCCGACATTTGGACGTCCCACCTCCTTCTTCACAGGATCTTCACTCCCCGAAGGACTTTCAGCATCGGTTTGGAAAACTGCTTCCGGATTTTATCCCATCCTTTCTTCCATCCCTGACAACTCTTCCTCTCTTTTGGCACAGGCAACCCTCACCCTCGACAAATCCGAGAATGCAGCCAAAGTCAAGAAAGGTTCTGTTGTGAAAGCTCCCACCGGTATTACTTGGCAGTTTTATGACAATAATACATTTACCGACGAAACCGAATCAATGAAACTGACTTCCCGAGTCATTTCCGTCAAAGATGAATATGGCACCAATTTGCTCATTGCCCGAACCACCGACGGACAAATGAAAGCAATTCAACTGGCTGCCGTGCCAAAAGCTTTTGATGGCGAGGGAACACAAGAATCCCCCTACCTGATAAAAAGCGTTGCTGACATGAAACGTCTTGACGAAGCTGTGGAAAAATACGCCCAGCCTCACGCCGGCGATTTCTTCCGTCTGACCACTGACCTTGATTTCAGCGGTTCAAACTTCAACGGAATTGGAAGTTCAGTATATGGTTTCGGGGGAGACTTCGATGGAGACGGACACACTATCAGTCGTTTCTCTGTGGACAATGCCTCAAATAATTACTGGTATGGCGGTCTCTTCAACACAGCTCTTGAATCGAGTGCTATCCGAAACATCAACCTGGCTGCAAACTGTTCGCTTCGCTTCTTCCATTATAGTGGAGGTATAGTCGGATACACCGAAGGTCTGGTTGAAAACTGCACCAATGCCGCTCCAATTATTCAGACAGGAGCATACGGAGCCGGAATAGCCGGAATGGTTGGGCAAGCCGGACGCGTCCTGCGATGCTACAACTCCGGTCATGTCGTGTCTACTCAGCCGGGAGCAGCCGGAATCGTAGGTCTTAATGTGGGAGAAGTTACCCTCTGTCAGAATGACGGTGACATCACCGGAGGAGGCACTGGAGAAGCTGGAGGTATTGTTTCGGCTCATGCCGGCACAATCGACCGATGCGTAAATAATGGCGATGTCACCTCCTTCGCCTATGTAGGAGGTATCGCCGGAAATGTTTCTACCGCATACAATCTCGGGGGGATATCCTCATCGCTTAATAATGGGCTGGTTGAAATCACCGGGACAGGAACATACAGCGGTGCCATTGCCGGTGCTATGAGCGGTAGTCCAATCTTTACCAACAACTGGTACGACGCCTCAATCAATATAGGAGGATCCGTATCATCTTTTGGCCGTCAGGGTGTCAGCTCTGCCTCCACACGTGAACTTATCTCCGGAAAAGCTTTCGATGGTTTGCCAACTGACGATTTTGATTTCGCAGCCGGCAAATATCCGGTACTCAAATTATTTGCCGACCAACCCGCAACAAAGATTCTTCGAGCCATGAGCATCAGCTTTGCCGAAGGTGAAAGCCGTGCCAATCTTACAATGCCGGCCGAACTGTCAACCCTTCAGAACCTCACCTGGACCATTCAAGAGGGTAAGAATTTCAAAGTGGAAGGTCAGAAACTTAACGTGATTGTACCCGAAGGAATGGAAGTGGTCAACGACACGTTGACCGCCTCAGCCGGAACGTTATATATCAAGAAATATGCAATTCGCACAATGCCTGATGTACTTGAAGGCAAAGGATCGTCTACGAATCCTTACCTCATCCGCACCCCGGAAGACCTTTATCACTTGGCCGATTTCATTGATTCCACTCAAATGGAATATTCGGATTATCACTTCCTGGTGATGAACGATATTGATTGCACCGGCAAAGATTTCAAACCTATCGGGAAAGACACAAAGTTCAACGGAACATTTAACGGTAATGGCAAACGAATCTTTGGAGTGAACTATGAAAATCTTGTCTATCCGGCCGGTCGAATCATCGGATTTTTTGGAACAATCGGAGAGAAAGGTTACATCAAAGATCTTACATTGGAAGGTTCAATATCAGGTATAGCTTACGTCGGTGGCTATGCCGGCCGATTATATGGCACCATAGACAATTGCATCAACCGAATCGTTCCCAAAGTAAGCTCATCTTCAAATGGATATTGTGGCGGATTTGTGGCTACGGCCAATTCCGGTTCGTTGATTCGTAACTCCATCAACGAAGTCTCCATTACAAGCCCAAAATCAGTTTTGGGAGGAATTGCCGGTAACACCACCATCGGCTCCGCTATCGAAAATTGTGTAAACAAAGGCGACATATCTTGCGAAAGCACAATCGTTGGTGGTATAGCCGCTCAAGGTGCCGGTTCATTTATAGATTGTCGCAATGAAGGAAAACTAACGCTGTCCCAGACCGGAGGAGGAATCGTTGGTTCGGCTCAAGGCAGTCAGGTTGTAGTTATTAAGAACTGCCACAACACAGGTGTTTTGACTTCAACCTCCGGACGCACCCTGGGTGGAATCGTCGGTTCGGTCCCTGTAAGCTCCACTATCGAAATATCAGATTGCAGCAACTCAGCCAATATCTCAGCCCTTTCCTACGTAGGCGGAATAGCCGGTGAAATACGAAGCGGCACGACCATGACTCGTTGCCACAACTCCGGCACCATCATTGCTCTTGGCACTAACACCACATTTACCGGATCTGCCGGAGGAATTGCCGGTCAGTTCTGCGGCTCGACCACCAACCCTTCTGTGATGACAGACTGCTACAATATCGGTAACGTTGGCTCGCACGCCGATTACACAGGGGGAATAGCCGGCAAAGTGACATCAGCCACTCTGCGTGATTGCTATAACCTCGGAGCTGTGAGAGCCACTAAAGGCATATCATCCGATTCTAAGAAAGTATGGGAAACCGGTGGTATATGTGGCAACAACACCGGACCGCTCGAAAACTGTTGGAATGCAGGTATCGTCTACTCCACCGGTTACGCTGTCGGTGGAGTATCCGGACTGCCTCAGGCTAAACTTTCAGGTTGCTTTAACCTCGGAGATGTGACAGTCGTCGGAGGAGCCGACCATCCTGAGTGGGGTGGTCTCGCAGGAGGTGTGTTTGGATATACCGCATCTACCGGCGAAATCATAGACTGCTATAACCATGGAACTATCACAGCTCCCGACTATGTGGGAGGGGTGGCATGCGGCCTTTCCGGCAGCTGGACTGTAACCAATTGCTACAATGCCGGCCGCGTAATAGCAACCGAAGAAGGCGCTTCACATAGATTTGAGATTATGGGTCCAACCTCCGTTTCAGTTCGTCCATCCGCACTGAGCAATGTCTACTATCTCAGCGGAGTAAATTCGGATTTAAACGCAAATTCCGGTTATGATCCCTACGCTCGTGGACTATCAATGGCTGAATTTGCCACCGGTTTGCTTGGAGGTTCCTATAATTATGCCCGAGCTTGCTTACCTACTCTCTCGGCTACGGCAAAACCCGAGAGGGAGCATCTATCGGCCGCTCAAATCGAATTTGCCGATGGAGATGATAAAAACAGTGTTCGCTCCAACGTTTACCTCGGTCAGCCCGGCACAGTGGTTTGGTCAACTTCTGACAACTGTCTGATTATTGATGGAAAAGCTTGTCCCAAAGAACTTGGTGAAGTAGTCCTTACAGCTTCCACTCCCGATGGTGAACATTCGAAAACTTTCCACTTCATGGCTACCGCTTTGGGAGGCATCGACGAAACCATGATTACCAATGAGGTAATGGGTAGAGAATATTTCGATTTATCAGGTCGACGAATCGCCCGTCCCGCCGATGGCACAATCTGCATTGTTCGCACCTACCTCTCCAATGGCCGAGTGCTGACAGAAAAGATAGTTCTCACTTCTCAAAAATAAAAACTAAAAAATACTTGCCCTCAAAAGAGGGAATGGCAGACATAACAGTCTATTCTGCCATTCCCTCTTTTTTTATTGAAGTAAATAAAAAATTGCATGCAAAAAAACTCAATCTCTTCATTTCACAATTATTAAAATTTTATTCACATCAAGAAGGCAATCCTTAGGAATCTTAAAATAAATTTGGTATTACATAATTTTTTAATTAACTTAGCAAATTAAAATTATTAACAGACAGAATCAGTCTTTATATAATTTTCATAACATATAATTTAACCAACCTAACATATTATTATTCATTGTATTATGAGAAAAAGTCTCCTTTTAGTCCTTTCTGCCGTATTTGCATTGTCGATGGGCACAATGAGTGCCGCGGAAACAATTTCCGGCAAAGCTCTCTTCAAGAGTTCGGGAAGGACACTTAAAGAATCCTCCGCATTTCATTCGCGATCTCAATTAGAGCGCATTCCAACTAAAGCAGAAGTTTACGGAGGTGCTTTCCAAGGACAGGCCGAAATATGTCCTTCATCCCCATTAACCGAAACCGGTATTATTCCCACAGCTCCGGCAAAAGCCAGCAATCAACGCACCGCCAGGGCACTTCTAATTTATGCGGATTACGAAAAAACCGCTAACAAGATTATTGAAGTTCCAATCACAGCTGGTAGTGTCGGAGACTTTGAAGTAGTGGCCAATAAAATTCCCTCCATGCCTTACAAAGCGTATGGAGAATACATTGTCAACGCAGTTGCTTTCGACAATAAGTTCATGGCGTCCACCTTCTGCAGTATGATGTATTCGCAGACAAATTCTGTCTATACAGTCGCCGATTGGAACCACCTATATAATTACGATTATCGGATTGCCGATTTGGAAGCTACCGCTTTGTCCTACAATTCGGCCGATGGAGTATGCTATGGGGTATTCCAAGGCACCAATCCCACCACTTCAAAAGAAGAATGGTTTTTCGGTCGGTGGATCGACCCATCATCCTATACCATTCCCGAACCTATCAGTTGGCTTGGGTCGGAAGCTAAATGGTACGCTATGACCATTTCTCCCGAAGGAATCATCTATGCTATCGATGCGGACTGCAACCTCTTGAAAGTCGATAAGACTACTGGAGCTTATACTGTGGTGGGATCAACAGGTCTTACCAACAAATACAAGACATCAGCTTGCTACGATGCGGTCAACAATCGAATCTTATTTGCCACCAGTCTCGACACCGGTTCGGCAATGACCTCCATCGACCCGGCTACCGGCAGAGCAACTATTCTCTACCTGATGCCTCATGGTGAGCAAATCGTTGGCCTTTTCATTCCCGATCCCGAAGCGGAAGCAAAAGCTCCTGCAGCTCCCACTAATGTGACAGCTGATTTCCCATTGGGGTCTCTTTCGGGCAATATCCGTTTCAAAGTGCCGACAACTTATTTCGATGGCACAGCAGCTTCCGGCACTGTGAACTATGAAGTGTCCATTGATTCGGAAATTGTATCCACCGGCACAGCCACTTATGGCAGTGATGTAGCTGCCCCCGTTACTGTGAAATCTTCCGGCAACACTATCGTGACAGTAAGACTTTCGAATGCTGCCGGTAAATCCCCAATCACTCGGGAAACACTTTTCTGCGGTACGCCGCGTCCCCGTACACCATATTTCCGAAGCTTTACATATAATGAACAAGACAAATGCTTCGAAATGACCTGGATGCCCAATAGTGACAATTCAGGACAAAATGGAGGAGTAGTAAATAACGACGACCTAACTTATGAGTTAGTTCGATACCCCGACATGAAAGTTATTCCTGTCGAAAAAGGAGAACTCACAATCAAAGATTCCTTCACCCCTTCCGGTAATTTTGAAATCGTCTACTATGATCTTTGCGCTATATATCATGGTTCCAGATCATATACGGTCCGCTCGATTCCAACCAAATTCGGTATCATTATTCCTCCCTTTACTGACGAGATGATGAGCAACATGAGCTCTGCTGCCTATTCCTATCTGACAACTGCCAACGACAAGCTTTCATGGTCTTACATAGGTCCGGTCACTCAGCAGGAAAAGCAACATGGATGGATGAATCACGGGACTGCCAATAGCTCCACGCCCATGGACAGCTATTTGGTGATGGCTCCTATGCGTCTTGAAAAAGGTAAAGTCTACACCCTCGCATTCACCGCTGCTTGTACCAACACTTCATGGCGCAATGAAAAAATGGCAGTTTATATGGGTAAAGAAATTTCCGTCGAAGGACTTCGCCAGCAGACTCTAATTGAACCCATTAGCATTTATGAACGACGTGAAGAAAACGGCGAACGCCATTCTTGCAATTTTTCTGCGCCTGAAGATGGAATTTATTATATAGCATTCCACCACAATTCAGGTCCCAATCTGCGTTTCCTATACATCGGGGACATCAGCGTGTCCGCTCCCATCGACGGACAAGTGCCGGCCGAAGTCACCAACTTAACCCTCAAGGCTGCGCCAAACGGACAACTGCAAGCTTCCATTTCTTTTGATATGCCGACCAAATCCGTCAACGGAGAGACTCTGACCGGAAAAACCTCGGTCAAAATCTATCGCAACGACGAAAAAATAGCCGACACCACTCCTTCCGCCACCTCTTTCACCTTTACAGATGAAAAGGCAGCAAACGGCGTCAATAATTATGTTATTGTCCCCTACAACGCTAATGGAGACGGTTTGAAATCCACAGCCAATGTATTTGTCGGCGTAGGCAAACCCACCAATCCTGCTCCCCACGCATGGTATGGTGCCAATGACGGTCAAGCAGTTGTCTCATGGCCTCAAGTCGCAGTTGATGAATTCGGGACAACTCTGTCCACCGCCAACACGCGCTATGAAGTGCAACGCGATTGGATCTTATCAAACGGCACGACGAACCGTGAGCTGATAGCCGCCAACCTCTCCGGCTTTAAGTTTACCGACCAATACTGTAATGCCAACGATGAGCAAACGAGCGCCTCATATTGGGTACGCACAGTGACCGATGGTGGCACAAGCCAATGGGTTTCAACCCGTAAACTCGGCCTTGGCAAACCTTACACCACACCCTGGATTGAATCCTTCCCAAATCGTGCCTGCGACTATAACTGGCACACTGTTGGATCTTCAATGAACTGGGCAATGATAGGGGATGATATCTACGATGATGTCAAGTCCGTCGACAACGACAATGGATTCCTTCTCTGCACAGCAGCAGCCGAAAACACTTCCGGACTAATCTATAGCGGGTGTATTTCCATTCCTGCCGACATGGTCAATCCCGTATTCTCATTCTATTATCTTAACCAAGGTAGCTATCATGGCACTCCCGTAAAAAATATCGTTGAAATGGTTATCTTGGATTCCCAAGGCCAAAAACACGTCAAGAAAGCTGTCTGCAATGGTCCTTGGGGCTGGGAAAGAATGGCCTACGACATGTCGAAATACAAAGGACAGAAAGTTCAAGTCGGTGTATACATGGAATGCATTGACAGACCTTCAATTGCCCTCGATGCTTTCCGGATCTCATCTCGTCTTGAAACCGACATAGACATGGTCCAGCTTTCCGGACCGGAAGAAATCACTGTCGGACAAGATGCCGTCCTAACTGTTTCTTATGAAAATCTGGGTGTATCCGACATACCGGCCGGATATAAGGTGCAGCTATATCGCGGTTCTGAGCTCGTCGACCAAGTCGATGGAAAAGCAATTAAATCCGACGGCCGAGAAAGTGTCAACTTCACCATCAAGACCAATGGGGCGATGCCGGAGAAAGAAAGCTATCAGGCCGTTATCAAAGTGGATAACGATGATGATATGTCAAACAATCGCTCCAATTTCTTTGAACTTGCCATCAATCATAATATCGGGTATCCGGAACCAGGAAATACGTCCGCGGACCGCACTTCGGACGGTGCTCGTATCAGCTGGACAGCCCCGGATATGAGCAAGACTCCACACAAGACTTATACCGAGGATTTCGAAAGTTTCGAATCTTTCGCAAAAACAATCCCCGAATGGACTATTCTTGACGAAGACAAGGGTATAGTATCACCTATTTCCAACTATATTCAAACTTCTGAAACCTGGGGTTCACCCTTCGGCTTCTTCGTACAAGACAGCAGTGTCGAACCCTTCAACAAATACGAAGAATTTACCCCGAGCAGCGGCAAGAAATATATGGCCTCACAGCTCACTGCCGATGCTAACGGGAACTCTATCCAAAACAACGACTGGCTTATTTCTCCTGAACTCTCAGGCGACGCTCAGACAGCCGCCTTCATGGGTAAGAGTATTTCTTCCTCGTGGCCTGAATCGTTCAGAGTTTACTATTCCATGACCGGAAAAGAAATATCTGATTTCCAACTTATCGGTGGAGTTGTGGGTGCGCCTTCCGCCTGGGTACACTATACTGCTAAACTACCAGCCGGATCCCGCTATTTCGCTATTCAATGTGTATCGGAGGGTTGTCTGCAGTTTATGGTCGACGATGTCACCTTGCGCCTTAAGAGCAGCGATTTAATCGATCTTGACCTCATAGGCTACAATATTTACCGCGATGGCAAACTGGTCAATGCTGAGCCGGTTAAGTCTCTCAGTTATATCGACACTCAAGCCGGTAGCAAGCAATACAGCTATCTTGTGACTGCCGTCTATAGCCAAGGCGAATCGCAACCCTCTCCTGAAGCAATTCTCCTTGCGGATGCCGGAGTGGATAACTTATCCACCACCGAACCGATTATTATCACTCGTCCCGGGGTGATTATGGTCACTATCGGCGACCTCCGCAACGTGGAAATCTATTCTGCATCCGGCCTTAGACTTCACAACTCCCAGGGAGCTTGCACAGTCAATGTCCCGGCAGGAGTCTACATTGTAAAAGTAGGCTCACGAATTTCTAAAGTTATCGTCGACTGACGGATAATATCTTCTTAACAGCCGGCTGACTCATCAAAACTGGAGAGTCAGCCGGCTCGCTTTATCCCAATCTATGAAAGCGTCCGCAGAACGACGTCCAATAATATAAACGGCTATCAGATTTTTTCATCCGACAGCCGCTTTATTGGTTGGAATCAGTATTTGTATGCGAGAGGAAGAATCTGAATGTTATTCAGCGATTATCAGGTAATAATTCTTTTTACCTCGCTGTGCCAGCAAGTATTTACCGTTTAGTAATTGATCCGCTGCGATTGTCGCATTGGGATCGGTCAGTTTCTCTTTATTAAGGCTGACTCCTCCTCCTTGGATCATCTTGCGTGCTTCTCCCTTCGATGGGAATACAGCAGTCTCGGATGCCAACAAATCCAGCACGGGAATACCGGTCTCAAGTTTCTCTTTTGAAATCCGGAACTGTGGGACGCCTTCAAAAACATCAAGCAGTGTCTTTTCATCGAGATGTCGGAGAGCGTCGCCGGCCTTTGCACTGAATAGAATCTGACTTGCTTCGACGGCTGCATTATAGTCCTCTTCACTGTGGACCATGATTGTCAATTCCTTTGCTAAACGTTTTTGCAAAGGACGCCGTCCGGGATCCTCCTTATGTTCGCTAACTAACGATTCTATTTCTTCTTTAGTCAAGAAGGTGAAGATCTTGAGATATTTTTCTGCATCTTCATCGCCAACGTTGAGCCAGAACTGATAAAATTTATATGGACTGGTGTAGCGAGCGTCGAGCCAAACGTTTCCACTTTCGGTTTTACCAAATTTTCCTCCATCTGCTTTAGTGATGAGGGGACAGGTAAGGGCAAAAACCTCTCCACCGAGTTTGCGACGGATAAGTTCGGAGCCAGTGGTTATATTTCCCCATTGATCGGAACCTCCCAGCTGCAACTTACAGTTGCGCGTTTCATATAGATGAAGGAAGTCGTAACCCTGAAGTAGCTGATAGGTAAATTCTGTAAATGAGAGGCCATCGCGAGCTTCGCCATTAAGGCGCTTCTTCACAGAATCTTTGGCCATCATATAGTTGACCGTGATATGTTTTCCGATTTCGCGAGCAAAATCGAGGAAACTGAAATTTTTCATCCAGTCGTAGTTATTGACCAGTTCAGCTTTGTTAGGGGCATCGCTATCAAAATCGAGGAATTTGGCGAGTTGGTTCTTTATACACTCCTGATTATGACGCAATGTTTCTTCATCGAGGAGATTGCGTTCGGCAGACTTTCCGGAAGGGTCGCCAATCATGCCGGTCGCTCCACCGATAAGAGCGAGAGGCTTATGTCCGCATCGTTGGAAATGTCGAAGCATCATAACTCCGCAAAGATGGCCAATATGAAGGCTGTCGGCTGTCGGGTCAATGCCAAGATAAGCCGTTGTCATCTCTTTGGCGAGTTGTTCGTCAGTGCCGGGCATCATATTATGAATCATCCCGCGCCATGTCAGTTCTTCAATAAAATTCTTCATTTATTCTGCAGTGAATATAAAAAGTTTCATTCCGTCAGCGGGAAGCAGGCGGAAAGATTATATTTGTCATAGTTTGACCGACGGCTTTAAGCACGTCTGGATCAATTTGTTTCATCGTATCGTCACCGGTGTGCCATGCCGGATGAAAACCGGTGTCGTTTCGATAGTCAATGATGTCGATTGCCGGTATGCCGGCTTTGATAAATTCCAGATGATCATCGGTGACAGCGCCCCCGGGTTCATTGACAAAAAATCTGTCGAATCCGGCAGCCGACGCCGCTGCATAAATTTTATCGAGTAAAGCTGGATCGGCCTGTTGAGAGAAATATTCTCTTGGGAAGCGAGCCCCGATACCCCCTACCATGTCGAGAACGATTACATGGGTCGGTGTATCGTCTTTAGACATATTGCGCACAAAGTGTCTGGCACCAAGAGCCCATGAATCTTCATCGCCGTCAGTACCCCAATCTTCAGCATCGGCAAAAAGAATATCCACGCCTATTGAGGGATTATTCTTCCCTACAATGCGAGCTAACTCCAACAAAACTCCTACACCGCTGGCACCATCATTCGCACCATCGACAGGTTTTTTTGCACGTTGCTCATCAATGTCTTTATCTGCCCAAGGTCGACAATCCCAATGAGCCACAAAAAGTATACGCTCCTTTGCGTCCGGATTAAACCGGGCAAAGATGTTGCGGGCCCGGAGAG
Source organism: uncultured Sangeribacter sp. (assembly GCA_964574285.1). Lineage (GTDB taxonomy): Bacteria > Bacteroidota > Bacteroidia > Bacteroidales > Muribaculaceae > Lepagella. The sequence goes on from CAZNMC010000022.1 coordinate 25,174, forward strand.
TGGTGCCATCGAAACTTTCAATATCCGCACGCTGTTCTTCCACGTGTCCACCGTGTCGACGGAGTTCAGCCGCAAGCCAATCTCCGGCCAGACGGTGAGCTTCGGAATTAGGAACCCGAGGTCCGAACTCGACTTGCCGGCCAATATAGGCATAGGCGGAATCAGCCGAAAAAACAACTGCCGGCTCCACGGTAGAAATAATCTCATCAGCGGTCGTGATCCGCGATTCATTTCCTTTCCCGGATCCACAAGCGCATAGCATTAACACCGTGCCTATTATCATTTGCACCTTTTGCATAATGCAAAATTAATAATTATCTTTGCAACCTCAAAATTTCCACAATCCATGATTTACGTAAGAGACAAGGGCCAAATGTGTAATAACATTCTGCAGTTTGCCCATGTCTATGCGTTTGCCCGCGAAAATGGCCGAAAAGCGATTTCAATGCGCTTCGCCTACAAGTATCAATGGTTTCATATTTGCCGGACCCGCGACCATTCTTTCCTACGATACGCGCTTGCCAAATTTGCTGCTGCCCGGCATTTGATTCCGGTGGTCAGTTACGACACTCCGGGAGAAGTTTCTACCCGCAAGGAGCAAACGATTTTAAAAGCAAAAAACATTGTGGTGCAGGGATGGGAGGTAAGATTTTACGATCTTTTTCTAAAATATTTCGATGAAATTCGTAATCTCTTTGCTTTTCTGCCCAATGTGGAGAAATCCGTTCACTCTCTGACTGAACCGCATGAAAATCGCTTGAAAATAGGGATTCATGTCAGACGGGGCGATTACTGCCGTTGGTACGACGGGCGCTATTTCTTCTCCGATGCGCAATATGCAAATGTAGCTCGCTCAATTCGGGCTCTCTTCCCGGAAAGAGAAATTACCTTCTTCGTGTGCACCAATGACCCGGAGTTACAGCAAGATGTATATCGCAATGCCGTCCCGGATTCCGAATGGGTTTTCCCCACTGGAAATCCAGCGGAAGACTTGTGTCTCCTGTCGCATTGCGATTATCTTGCGGGCCCACCCAGCACTTTCTCTTTAGTGGCCTCAATGTATCGTGAGCTACCTCTCTATTGGATAGAGGATGCGCAAAAAGAACCAGCTAAAGAGGACTTTTCCACTTTTCGGACTCTCTTCCGTAAAATCAAATAAAATTTTTTAGGATTGGTCAGGATACCATAAAAAATCCCTTCAAGCGTCAATACTACTGACATCTGAAGGGATTTTCTTAAGTTGTCTTACCAGGATTCGAACCTGGACTGAAGGAACCAAAAACCTTAGTGCTGCCATTACACCATAAGACAATCCTTATAACTTCCGGCACTTCCCGAAAGGCAAAATGATTAGTTAGAATCTAAAAATTTGTTTGCCAACCAAGGCTGTGTCAAAAAGCAATGCAAAGGTAGTGCTTTTTTTTCATAAAACAAAAAAAGTAGGCAGTTTTTTTGTTTTTTAGATCATCACATCATTTCGAGCCGAAACCGATTTCGTCAACCAAGCCAAGAGTCTCTATGGTAACCTTCACAATATCTGTAGGTTTCAAATCCATCCGAGAACATTGCGACCCGAACACACCAACAGCAGACGTTATCAGTTCCATCTTCTCACGCGAAGACAATTTAACGATGACCGGCTCAAGAAGTGTCTCCTGAAACATCATTCCGATTTGAATCACCTCGGGAGTCGGCAAATTGAGTTTCTTTCCGTTTAGGGTTTGGAACTGCATTCTGACTCTGACGAGATCTCCCTCTTTAAGCATCTCTCCGGACGGCTCCCCAATAATTTTTCCATAGACGCCTTCCGACAACAATTTCATTCCAGCTTTTTCTCCGGCCTTTTCCACGGCTACTTCGGCGGCTGCCCTGTCGGCTCTATCTTTATTCTTGCCTATAGCTTCCACGATTTGCCGCAGGGACTTTTGGTTTTCGCTCCAATTGAGAGAAGTGTCGGAGCGGAGTCCGTAGGCCAACGCATTCAATATTTGCTCTTTACTGAGATGAACCCCCAAATCTTTCTCTAAATCATTGATAGCTAAACGAATTTGAATACCGGCTGAAATTCCTTCCAAAAAGCGCAGATCGTCATCGAAACCCAGTCCCTTCTCCACTCCTTCCAGATATTTCCGTCGTCCTCCCTCGGAGAGGGCTATTGAATCGTAGGAATTGCTACGCCAGAAATTATCGGCATACATACCCCCGAAAAAATAAGACAACGAATCGGCCTGCGTTTGCGGGTGAGAGTCTTGAAGGCTTTCTCCGCCACTGCGTGACGAGCCGGAGCAAGCGACCAGTCCGAGAGCCACAACCGCTGCAATGGCAGCTAACTGAAAGAAAGTTTTCATACGAATGTCAGTTTGAGTGAAGATATAAGGGAATAAGGACGCTTTGCCTTATTTACAATACACTATCCACATTTGCAGAATCAACCAAGACATCAATGGGAGTTTCGGGCTGAAGAGCTTGTGAATTAATCTCACTGACGACTACCTCCACCGTGTCACCTGAAGGCTCGACGGTGTCGGTGGTTCGTCCCTTACAAGATGTAAAAAAAACCATGGCTGCAACTGAGACAGCCATGGCAACAGTTATCATTTTCATTCTGCCTGATGAATTACACTGAGAAGCTGAACTTCAAAAATAAGGTCGGAATTCGGCGGAATAGCACCGGGAGCACCCTGTTCGCCGTAAGCAAGATTAGACGGAATGTAGAAGACGGTCGTGCCTCCCGGCTTCATCAACTGCAATCCCTCAGTCCACCCGGGAATCACAGCGTTAAGAGGGAATGTCGCCGGTTCGCCGCGCATCACTGAACTGTCGAATATTGTCCCGTCGGTGAGCATACCGGTGTAGTGAACGATCACTTCATCTGTAGCAGCCGGGGCGTTGCCGGACCCTTCTTCCATCACCAAATATTTCAGTCCGCTGGAAGTTTCAACCCAAGTAGAATCCGAAGGAGTTTCGGATTTCTTTTCTGCATTGTTGAAGAAAGCAGCATCAACTCCACCCGGGAGGGGTTCAGAAGCAGTGGCTTCCTGTGCCAATTCAGTTTCTTTAGCCAATGAGTCGGACTCAGTTTTAGGTTTAGATGAGCATGAACTGAAAGCAACTGCCAAGCACACGCAGCCGGTTGCCAACAGACTGATTGAAGTTTTTTTCATCTGACGATAGAAATTATATTATTTTTTTACTACTTTGATTAGTTCCACATCAAAAATCAGAGTGGAATGAGGGGGAATTGCATTGGGGATTCCCTGTGGGCCATAAGCAAGGTCGGAAGGAATAAAGAAGCGATATTTCGCACCTTCTTTCATAAGCTGAACGCCCTCTGTCCATCCCGGAATCACACGATTGAGGGGGAATGTAGCCGGCTCACCCCGGTTGACAGAACTGTCGAAAACAGTGCCGTCCAAAAGTTTACCGGTATAGTGAACGGTTACTTCATCTGTGGCTGAAGGCTGAGCACCTTCACCCTCTTTCTCCACGATGTATTGCAATCCGCTCGGAGTTTCTTTCACACCTTCTTTAGTGCGGTTTTCATCGAAAAATTTTTTATTCTGCTCTTGAGCAGCAGCCACCATTTTCTCTTCAAGCGATTTCAGGTATTCGCTGATAAGTTGTTGAGCTTCTGCTGGTTCCATTTCGGCTTTTTCTTCGCCAAATACTGATTTCAGAGCTTTAACAAAAGAGTCGATTTCCAGTTTGTCAACTCCCATGCCTTTCAATTGCTGGCCCATGGCAAGACCCCAGGCATAACTAAGTTTATCCATAACTTTTGATTTTTTAATGTTTCTAAATTCGGGTTAATGTTTGGCCGCACTATGGCCATACGTGCTCTCGGTCCACTCTCTGAGGAGTGAATTCAAGCACGTTCAATTTTATAACGTCTGAAAAACGGTTTTTGTTATCTTTTCCCCATTTTTGTAAAAGCGTTCTTGATTTTATAACTCGTTTTGACTATCTTTGTGGGCGCTGCGGAAAAATTGCAATCCACGTTTCTTCAATGGCACGGAATCTCACAAACCGATATGTCTGGATTATAGACACTCTCACCCGCTATGGTAAGCTAACCCGAGCTGAGCTTAATGAGCTATGGCTAAGATCACACCTATCCGAAGGTAAACCTCTACCGGAACGAACCTTCCACTACTATCGACGCGCCTTAGAACGTGATTTCCACATCGAAATCAACTGCAATTCCCGTGGAGAATATTTCATCGCCTCCGATAGCTCACGGCGTGACAGAAGTTTCTCTAATTGGTTGATGGACACCTATGCTGTTGGTACAGCTCTCAAAAGCTCTCCGGAGACCGAAGACCGAATCTGCGTAGAAGAGATTCCCTCGGCCCGTCAGTTTTTGCCTGATTTGCTCGAAGCCATGCGCAACAATGAGAAAATTCGTTTCACCTATGCCGGATTCTCTCGTTCGCGCCCTGAACCCGACATCGTGTTCCATCCCTATTTTCTCAAACTCTATAAGCAACGGTGGTACATGGTCGGACTGCGAGAGAAATCGGAAGATATCCGCACCTATGCCTTGGACCGTATCCGGGAACTCACCTTAAGCAAAGAACCCTTCGTGATGCCGAAAGAAAATCCGGCTATCGACATCTTTGAAAACATTATCGGTATCAGTTCTTCCAAAGCTGGAGTGAAAACCGTCAAACTGCGTGCCGACCGGACTCAAGCCAAATATTTTCGCGCTCTACCTCTCCACAGTTCACAAAAAGAGGAACTCCATGACGATTATTCAATCTTCATCCTCCGTGTGAAACTCAACTATGAGCTTGTCCACGAAATCCTCGCCTGTGGCAAATCTGTGGAAGTCATCACACCACCTGAACTTAAAGCAATGGTGGTCGATGAACTTCAACAAACTCTTAACCTTTATCGTCTTGACCAAGACCTCATCCCCCCTAAGACATGAATTGCAATCTTTCAGTCCCCTCTCCGGAGAATCATATAATCGTAGCATCAGCTGCTATCATTGAAGCCCTGGAAAAAATCAATTCTCTCAAAGGCGAACAACTCACTCTTTTCGCTGTCGACTCCGAACAAAGAGTGGTCGGATCTGTCACCGACGGTGACCTTCGCAGAGCCCTGTTGGCAGGCATACGTCTCAACGATGAGGTGGAAAAGGCCATGAACCCCAATTTTTTGGCTATTACCCCTCTCTCAGATACTTTGCAGACCTTTGCCGAAGCCCGGCGGCGCAACATCAGCCTGCTTCCCCGACTCGATAAAACCGGACACCTCATCGCCACTCTCGATCTTAATCGCGTCAAATCAATCCTCCCTCTCGATGCCGTAATGATGGCCGGAGGTCGCGGCGAACGTCTTCGCCCATTGACATTTTCCACACCCAAACCCTTGCTTAAAGTCGGAGGAAAAGCAATTATCGACTATAACGTAGAAGAACTGGAGGCTAACGGGTTGGAACGCATTTTTGTGACTGTCAACTATCTCAAAGAGCAAATCCAGGAGCATTTCTCCACTCCCCGAGCTGCTTGCGTTAAATGTGTTGCCGAACCGAAACGTCTTGGCACAATGGGAAGCCTCGCTTTAGTAGAAGGTTTAAAAAACGAGAATGTACTCGTCATGAACTCGGACCTACTCACCACCATCAGCTTCGAAAACATGTTTCGCCACCATATAGGTTCCCGAGCCGATCTAACTATCGCCACGATAGGATATAACGTCACAGTTCCCTTTGCTGTGCTCGAAATCGACGGGGACCGAGTGACAGGGCTGCGCGAAAAACCATCTTACAACTATTCGGCCAACGCAGGCGTTTACATCCTGAAGCGTAGTCTTATCGAACGAATTACTCCCGGTGAATACCTCGATGCTCCCGACTTTATCGAAATGCTTATCGGCGCCGGGAAAAAAGTGAGCCATTTCCCCATTGACGGCATGTGGATCGATATAGGAAGTCCCGGTGACTTCAAATATGCCGACGAACTGATGAGCGGTCGACTCCGATAAATTTTCCAACCGATAAAAAAAGCTTCTACTTTTTTAAACCCGGATTAAACGTATAACCCAAAATGGCAGATACCAACTTTATTGATTACGTCAAGATTCTATGCCGAAGCGGCAAAGGAGGAGCAGGAAGCCGACATTTCCATCGCGCCAAATATATTCCAAAAGGTGGTCCGGACGGAGGCGATGGTGGTCGAGGCGGTCACATCATTCTTCGTGGAAACCGCAACTTATGGACTCTTCTCCATCTACGCTATCAACGTCACGTCTTCGCTACGGACGGACAATCGGGTAGCGAGGGCCGTTCCTCAGGCAAAGATGGTGAAGACCGGATAATTGAAGTGCCGGTCGGGACTGCGGTATTCGATGCAGAAACCGGTCAATTCCTGGCGGATGTCACTGAAGACGGTCAAGAAGTAAAACTTCTTCGAGGAGGAAAGGGAGGATTGGGCAACTGGCATTTCGCCACTCCCACCAACCGCGCTCCCAGATATGCTCAATCAGGTCAACCGGCTATTGAGAAAGCTGTTGTTCTTGAACTTAAACTTTTGGGAGACGTGGGACTCGTTGGCTTTCCTAATGCCGGCAAATCCACTCTCTTATCGGCTATTTCAGCGGCAAAACCCAAAGTGGCGGATTATCCTTTCACAACCATGGAGCCCTCTCTCGGAATTGTAAATTATCGCGGTGATCGTTCGTTTGTCATGGCAGACATTCCGGGAATTATTGAAGGAGCTTCCGAAGGCAAAGGACTCGGTCTGAGATTTCTTCGACATATAGAGCGAAACGCAGTCTTGCTGTTTATGGTTCCCGCTGATTCGGCCGATATACGCCACGACTATGAAATACTCCGGCGTGAACTCCATGAATTTAACCCGGATCTTTCCGACAAGAGCCGTGTGCTCGCCATAACTAAAAGCGATATGCTCGACGACGAACTTCGGGAGGCATTATCGGCTGAACTACCCGATGATGTGCCTACTGTCTTCATCTCGGCTGTTTCGGGTCAAGGGCTCACAGAACTCAAAGATCTACTTTGGCGTGAAATCAATTCCGACGAAAATAAAGCATCTTTTGAAATGATTCATCGACCTCTCGACCGACGCCATCGTGTGGAAGAAGAAGATAATTTCCTCTTTCAACAAGAAGAGGAAGATCCAGACCAACTTCTGACCGACGAAGACTGGAACGAAGAATTTTGGGATGAAGAAACTTCCGTCAATCCCGATTGACCAATGATGCTCGTCTGCTGAAACCGCAACTACGCGCCGTGATAAAATTTTGGGCTGATACCGAATAACTTCGGCATCAGCCCAAAAATAATTTAGGAAATTAAATTTATTGCCAATTATTCCGCTACAACCTGACGAGTGTAAGTCACCTCTTTAGTTGTTCCCCATGGAGTCGGAATAGATTGAGTTTCAGTCACATCCACAAACTTATATCCATTAGCAGGCTCGAGAGCAGTCGAGGGGTAAATAGAAGGCTGCTGATTATAATAGCCTCCCATCATATTAATTGTGCCGCCATGCTCGCACACATTAATATTCGCCTTATTTTCCGTATAGAAAAATCCTGAGTAAATATTTACCACAGCATTGCCGGCAGAATATACGGGATAGAAGGTTATGAATTTGGTTTCTCCTTCGGGAAGGAATGTTCCTGCAGTGGTGTCATAAATGTCGATTTGACCACCAAGGCCAGCGCCAATAGCACCTTGAACACCAAGAACCGTACAGTCTTTTAAAACCATTTTATTAGTATCTCCATAGATATTAACTGCATAGGTCGGATATGAACCCCACAATGTGGAACTGTGAGAAATAAATGTGCAATTCTGTGCATTAACGATACTGTTTTCCACACCATCCCAGGCCTGAACAGCACAGTAATTAGTCTCCACTGTGGTGTTAGAGAGGTTAACAGTTCCACCCATTGCACCAACTAATGTACCGTCTGTTTTCTTCAAACCGGTCATCTTCGCATTGGAGATATTGACAGTTGCACCATCTCTGGCCACAATCATAAAGAGAGAATTTTCGGTCGTTTCATATTCTCCACCGATAAAGTTCACTTCTACTCCTTCTCCTTGAACACGGAGATAGCCATTGCTGCTGTTGTTGATGATTTTTCCGTTATTGATAATTTCTTTGTTGGATGTAATCATTACATTCCCCTGTGAAGTGAGAGGAGTGATATCGAATTCTTCGGGTATGAAAATTGAGCGATTAGTATCGTCTTCCAACAATGTTTTCAATTCTTCAACCGACTTCGCAATAGAAATATCATAAGCGGTTTCTCCAAAGTTAGGTTCGATCTCGACGGTCACAGGGATCTGAGTGGTCAGCATCGAGCCATAGATGTTGGTGCGGTAGTTCATGCGGACAGGAGTGCTCGCCAGGTTCACGTTGCGAACCTCTTTTGTGCCGTTCATCACAACGTAGCTGCCTGTCGAAAGCATCTCTCCTTCTTCTCCTCCTACCAATACATAAACCGAAGTCAGGTTGCCATAACCTGAAACCGGAAAGTCTTCGTTGGATGTCAATGTGTTGCTGACAGTCACAGCTTCGCTCTGGGGAACCGAAACAGCGTTGGTCTTCGCATCAAGACTCGTGGAAAGACCTCCGTTGATGGTCAGTGTTGCCTCAAGACTCCCGATCACATTCTTAACCAAAGCGTTGTCGAAATCGTTTGTCCCGAAATTGATCTGAGCGAAGGCACGGTTCAGCGTCACGCTCTGTGGCTCGGTCGCGGTCGTCGAGATTTCCTTATAGCAATAGAAAGCGTCATCGATTTCGCTGTTGACGTTCATCTTTTCGTAGTTCACGTCAATGGTTCCGTTCGAATAAGTGGAGAACAGAGAGCCATTGTTGTGGGCGTAGAAGGCTACCATGTAAGTTTCGCCCGGAACGAGGTTCAGAGTAACGGTCTCGGAGGTAACTCCATTGCCGAAAGCACCCTGGGTAACGTCTGTCACGCCTTCGATTGCGTTGCCCGAAGCGTCAAAGACAGTATAGATAAGTTCATTGCACTGGAGCTGGTCGCCGTAAAAGCGGGTCCCGAAGTCGGGCAGCTTTACCTCGATGGTGACTTTGCCATCGTTATTGCCGCTCATCATAGGCTCATCGGAGGAGCAGGACGCAAGTCCTGCCACCGTGCCGACGGCCAACAAAGAATAAAGAAGCTTTTTCATTGTGTTTTTTTGATTAATTGATTAATTCAAAGTTACTTTTAATTAAACATTAATATCATGTCGGTGTGTCAATTGGAAAAATTGGCGGATTAGCTATTGGTCAGATTGGCCAAATCCCGATTTTTCCATCTGCAAAGGTATAAAAAGCTTCGCGTTACCCCCCCGATTTTAGTTAAATAAAGTTAAAT
>CAZNMC010000023.1:0-32839 GCA_964574285.1 uncultured Sangeribacter sp.
GACGGCTGTCACTTCCTCAATGTAGGGAGCTACGACTTCCGGCTCTTCGATGACCACAGGAGGATTCTGCTCCTTCACTTCAGGACAAACCTGCAGACTCATCACCCGACCATCGTCCGCTTCAACTGAGATGGAGGCCGTGCGAAGTTGAGGAAAAATATCAGCAGCCAACCATGCCCACGCTTTCCCATTGTCCAAAACACGAAGTGCAGCTTCATGATCCTCCTGAGAACCGGTTCCCTGACAAATAGCTAAGATCCGATTGCGATAAGGACTCTTGGACTCCTGAATCAACCGCAAAAAGCCCGCTATATTCTCACCATCCGAACCCACACTGACCAGCGAACTCCGGATCCCCGTGGATTCAATGAAAAAATCTGCCACAGCACGGGCGCGCTGTAAAGCAAGACGGTCGTTGAAAGCGGTCGGACCATCAGGAGAGGAAGAACCGATTACTTTCACTTTAACAACATGCCCTGCCTCAACCATAGGCTTTATTTGGTCTACAAAAGCCCTCATGGCCGGCGTGACGGGAAGTGTGCTTGAATTAATAGAGAAATCTGCTTCGTTTTCAATCACCTGAATGTCGGGAGCGACTTCGGCACCTTCAGCCAAAAAGATACCCGACCCGCATCCAAGCAACAGTATGCCACAACGAGTGCAAAAATTTCGAAATAGTCTCAACATACTTTTTTCTAAAATTGACTCACGTAAGTTGCATGAATAGACTTTATTACAACTAAACTATCCGGCAAAAACGGAATCTGTCTGACGACGTTTGAAATAAGCCTTGTTTTGTAAAGTGCAAAATTAGTCTTTATGCCGATTTATGTCAAATTATCTGGTGTTTTTTTCGCTTGACTGACCTTTAAAAAATCTTAAAATTCCATCTTGATCCGGTTCTTCCCGGCTTCCGCCCTTCCTTCATCCCATCTCGGCCCCCGACAATCATTACGATGACCAAAAGATGCTTCAATTGGAATAAAGATACCGCTTGATGGATCGTTTCGGAGTCTTCTCAAATTCATTGGGAACAAGTTGGATCCGTGAAATTTGCTCATAGGGTGCAAGAAGCGTGTTTAGCTCTTTGCGCACTTTCTCCATACTTTCATCTAAGTCTGCTCCCTGAAGTCCCAACCGGTCAACGGCTTCATAATCAGGATATACCAAAGCAACCAGTTTATTCTCGCGCTCCACGACCAAACTCTCGCCCACAAAGGGCATATTGTTCAGTTTGGACTCGATTTCTTCCGGATAAATATTCTGACCAGAAGCCGAAAGAATCATCGTTTTGGACCGCCCACGCAAAAACAACGTCCCATCGGGTGTAATCGTACCCATATCACCGGTTCGTAGCCATCCCTCCTTATCAAGCACATCAGATGTGGCCTTGGGGTTTTTATAGTATCCTTTCATCACATTAGTGCCGCGGACACAGATTTCCCCGGCTACTTTTTCCGCATCCTCACTCATGATAATGGCTTCCATCCCGGGTAAAACTTTGCCGGAACTCCCCGGCACAAATTCTCTCCAGGGAGAATACGAGATAAGTGGTCCGCACTCCGTCATCCCATAGCCAACCGTGAATGGGAATTTGATTTTATAGAGAAATTGTTCCACCTCATGATTGAGGGGAGCACCTCCCACTATAATTTCTTCAAATTCTCCTCCGAACGCATCTATCAGCTTTTTACGGATTTTAGAATAAACAATAGAATCCAAAAAGGGAACTGCCAAAGTCCAGCGGACCGCCCCCTTGGAAATCATCGGAAGAATTTGATTTCTATAGATTTTCTCAAGAATAAGAGGGACAGTAATGACCAAATGCGGACGTACCTCGGCCAAAGCCTTGACAAGCACTCGGGGAGAAGGCGTCTTGCACAAAAGGGTGATATGAGACCCCACGGCAAGAGGGGTCAGCATATCAAACGCACATCCGTAGGCATGTGCAAGAGGGAGAAACGCAAGAGCCCGGGAAGAACGGAAATGAAGCACACGGCTCATGCCGAAGGTGACATTGCCCGCAAGATTTCCACCCGTCAGCATTACCCCTTTGGAAAAGCCCGTAGTCCCCGATGTATAGTTTATTTCAGCCAGCTCATCATTTGACCGCTGCGTATATCTTATGTCGCCCGACGAAAAGCCGTCAGGATAGCGCCGGCGGAACCGCCGCCGAAGAAGTCTGAGATGACGGGCCACTTCTGCTCCTGCACTTTCATTGAGCACCTTCCTCTCCTCAAGCGAAAACACCGCTTTCACATTCAGAAGCGATGTCGGGTCGACATGTTCCCAGACATGTTCACCGATAAACAGCAATTCCGCACCTGAATGGTTGACTATATGAGCGATATCAACGGGATTAAAATCCGACAGAATCGGGACAATGACAGCGCCATAAGTGATCGTAGCCATATACACCAGCACCCAGGCTGAGGAATCCCGGCCACACAGTGCCACCTTGTCCCCCTCCTTTATTCCCATATTTTCAAAAAGGAGATGCAACAGAGCTATTTCTCGCGATAAATCACCATAGGTCAAGGTTTTGCGGGTCGTATATTCAGTCAGAGCGGGAAGATCCCAATTTTCTATAAAACTCTTCTGATAGATTTGAGCGAATTTTTGCATTGAATGTGGAAGTTTGCTTTCTTACATATTGCCTCTCCTATAATAACCCGCCACCTCCTCTAAATGTTTGCCCAACTACTCTTTTAGCCTTTGCCGGCTTACATTCTTTTCGACATTTTCTCGAACTGCATCCAATTTAAACGAGATGCACCGGGATTTGAGATTTTTTGCTAAATTTGCAAATTGAACGTAATTTGCCAAAGAAGAATCTCATTATGGCCGACTATCCCCATTACACCCCGGAAGAAGAGGACCGAATGATAGAAGAAGCGTATGGCGAAGTCTTACAGGCATACCTTCAAAGCAACCACCGCAAGAAAGTGGAAATCATCGAGAAAGCCTACCGCTTTGCCAAAGCGGCTCACAAAGGTGTACGCCGCCGGAGCGGAGAACCATATATTCTCCACCCCATCGCCGTAGCCAAAATTGTGATTTCCGAACTCGGACTCGGTTCGACTTCAATATGCGCCGCTTTCCTTCATGACGTAGTCGAAGACACTGACTATACCCGCGAAGACATCGAAGCCGCTTTCGGACCCAAAATTGCCTCTATCGTTGAGGGGCTGACGAAAATTTCCGGGGGAATATTCGGCGACAAAGCTTCACTCCAAGCAGAGAATTTTCGCAAATTACTTCTTTCAATGTCGACGGATGTCCGCGTCGTATTGATTAAAATGGCGGACCGCCTGCACAATATGCGCACACTGGGGTCGATGCGTCCGGAAAAGCAATTTAAAATTGCCGGAGAAACCCTTTATGTCTACGCACCCCTCGCCCACCGACTGGGACTCTTCAAAATCAAGCAAGAACTTGAAGACCTCGCCTTTAAATACGAACATCCGCAAAAGTATGCTGAGATTGTAGCAAAAGCGGAACAAGGCGAAAGCCACCGTGAGCAGATTGTAGAGGAATTTGTTCGACCGGTGCGCGAAAAACTCGATGCCGCCGGATTTAAATATGAAATCAAGGCACGAGTAAAAAGCGCGTATAGCATCTACAACAAAATGGAAGCCAAGCAGGTGCCGTTTGAAGAAATTTATGATGTCTATGCAGTCAGAGTAATTTTCGATAATGACGATGACGCACTCGAAAAAATCCGATGTTGGCAAATCTACACTTTCTTCACCGACGGGCACAAAGTTCATCCCGACCGTCTCCGCGATTGGACTTCCACTCCAAAAGCAAACGGATACCGTGCCCTGCATCTGACAGCTATGGGTCCTGAGGGGCGCTGGATTGAAGTGCAGATCAGAAGCCGCAAAATGGACGAGGTGGCCGAACTCGGATATGCCGCCCACTGGAAATACAAGACCGGTGTATATGATGACGACACCGAACTCGACAAATGGATGAATACCATCAAGGATATTCTGGCCAATCCCGAACCCAACGCCGTGGATTTTCTCGACACCATCAAACTCAATCTCTTTTCGTCGGAAATCTATGTCTTCACTCCGAAAGGTGATCTCCAACGCCTTCCCTCAGGCTCAACGGTGCTCGACCTCGCTTTTGCCATTCACACCGAGTTGGGAATGCATTGCATAGCCGGAAAAATCAATCATCGGCTCGTGCCCCTCTCCTATAAGCTGGATTCGGGCGACCAAGTCGAGATTATTACCTCCGACTCCCAGACACCTCAACCCGAGTGGATGGAATTTTGCCACACTGCAAAAGCTCAAAACCGTCTGCGCAACCTTCTGCGCAAAGACAGAAAAATGCTGGTGGAACGCGGTCAGAAACTTTATCTCGATTTTCTGACCAAAGAGGGAATAAAACCCACGAGAGAAATCATGCAAAAGGTGTTGGGCAACTATCATCTCTCCACTCCCGATGAATTTTTCCTCATGCTGGCCAACGATGAAATCAACATTTCGGCAAAAAAACTGAAGGAGCTCGGCAAAAGCCGCAATTCATTAATGTCGAAATTGCTTCGCAACCCGTTTGCTTCCAAAAAGAAACCGGGAGAAGAAACCAACGCCACAAAAGAAAAAATCAACCGCAAAGAAGTCTTCGTTCTTCACCCCGACGACACACCGCCAAACTATCGTTTCGATACATGCTGCTCCCCCATTCCGGGCGATGACGTGCTGGGCTTTGTCGACGACGACGAAAATGTGGTGCTGCACAAAGTCAGTTGTCCGAATGCCATGCGACTCAAAAGCGCATTCGGATCGCGCCTTGTCGCCACCCGCTGGGGTGGGAAAGCCGACAATTTCATTGTCACCATCTCCATCGACGGCATCGACCGCCATGGCATCCTCGAAGAAATTACTTCAAAAGTGTCGCAACAACTCGGAGTCAATATCCGTGGACTCAACATAGCTGCCGATCATGAGCTTTTCCATTGTGACCTGACGGTGCAGACCGATTCGACCGAAACCGTGGAAACCATCTGCCGCGAGCTGAAAAAAATCAAAGATGTCAAGTTCGCCAAGCGAGTTTCATAGCCTTCCCGATAAATCGAGCCATAAACAACACTATATACAAGAGTATATACCAGAGTATATACAACCATTAAGACACCACCTCACACAATCACTTTCATTTTAATGTCTATTCAAAGTTTTTTTAATAGGAAATCATTATTACGCATCGGATTGCTTTTGGGAGCTGTGGCCGTGATGCTGTTATTGTTACCCCGCGCCGACCATCAATCCTTCACCTATGAGCTTAATCAGCCGTGGAAATATCCGTTGCTGACGGCACCGGCCGATATGCCGATTCTCCGGGATTCGACAAGTCTCAGACAGTTGCGCGACAGCATCGACAAGGCGTTCGTTCCGGTTGTGGTACGCCGCGAATCGGTCGGTAACGCCTACATCGAACGTTTCAGCAAGGCCTCGGAGGGGCAGATGGACGCAGCCACCCGCAGTTTTCTCATTCAAGCACTGGCAGCAGTGTATAAGAGCGGTGTTGTTTCGCCTGATATCTACTCGGGCACCCGTCAGCGGTCGAGCTGCACCCTGCGCACGGCCGGAAGCGCCAACGGTGACAATACGGTGCAGACGATTGATGCTTCGGGGATGTTTTCTCCTGCAACGGCTTTCAAATATATCGATTCGCTCTACAATGTGCGCAGCGGAGGGAAAGGAGCTCAGCTCAATGAACAGACCCAACGGGCCCTGAACGTCAGTCTTCATCCTAACATAGTTGTGGATTCCCTGATTGATTCCAAACTGCGCGAACAAGACTATATCAATATCAACAGTGCGCTTGGAGTGATGAAAAAGGGGCAGCGGATTGTAGACCGCGGCGAAATCATCACCCCGCAAATATTTACAAATCTGAACACTTACCAAGAGATGATCGCCCAATCGACGGGGGACGTGGAAAAGCGCACTTTCTTTACTATAGGCCAGGGAATCTATCTGCTGATGGTGTTGATTGTGTTGTATATCTATTTGATGAGCTATCGGCCGACTTTCTTCAACGACATCCGGAAGATGACGTTTCTGATGACGTTCATCACGCTTTTCCAAGTTTTTGCTGTCGTGATGTTTGAGTATTTCCAGAATGGGCTCAACCTGGTTCCTTTTGCGGCTGTGCCGGTTATCATCATGGTTTTTTTCGACTCCCGGACAGCCATATTTTCTCTGCTGGCGACGGTGATGGTGACAGCGTTGGTTGCAACATTCCAATTTGAGTTCATTTTCTACGAAATGATGGCGGGTATCTGTGCCACGCTCAGTATACGTCAATTGAGCCGTCGGTCTCAACTTCTTCGCACCGGTCTCATCACTTTCCTCATCTATTCGATCTGCTATTTTGCGTTGCTGCTGATTAATGATGGAGACCTGGATAATTTTCAATGGCGTGTAATCGGCATTTTTGCAATCAACTCCATCATACTTTCATTTGCATATATCCTCATTGTCATCATTGAGAAAACGTTTGGATTTACATCGACAGTTACTTTAGTGGAACTCAGTGATATAAACAGTAAATTGCTTCGACGGCTTGCCGAAGAAGCCCCGGGGACTTTCCAACACTCGATGCAGGTTTCCACTTTGGGCGCAGAGGCGGCTCGCGCTGTGGGAGCCAACACACAGCTTGTAAGAACGGGGGCCCTCTACCACGACATCGGCAAGCTAGAAAGTCCAATCTTCTTCACTGAGAATCAACATGGTATCAATCCTCATGCGGGTCTTGCTCCGGAGACAAGTGCCAAAAAAATCATATCCCATGTGACCCATGGACTCCAACTGGCACAAAAGGAGAAACTTCCGGCTCTTGTGCGCAATTTTATAGCGGAACACCATGGCAAAGGTCTCACGCGATATTTCTACAACACGGCTGTGAATGAGAATCCGGATAAGGAAATCGATCCGACAAAGTTTATGTATCCGGGTCCGAATCCTCAGTCAAGAGAGACTACTATCCTGATGATGGCGGATGCAGTTGAAGCTGCCTCCCGGAGTCTGAAAGATTACTCTCCGGAGTCGATCAATTCCTTGGTTGATAAAATCATAAATTCGCAGGAAGCAGACGGGTTGTATAAGGATTCCCCCATTTCATTCAAAGACATCGAGACAATCAAGCAGACCTTCAAAAATCGTTTAGCAACTATTTATCATGGTCGCGTGGCCTATCCGGAACTTCACAAACCGACTTCCACTGCCCCGGCTCAATAATTTTTGCTTTTGAAGCGTTAGATATATATAGCCTGAATTTTAACCCAAAAGAGAAATGACCATCTTCCTGATTATAGTCAGCATATTGCTGTGGCTTGCCGGACTGGCCACGCTTTTCCGGCGTCAACTTTTATCACCGGCCTTTGGCTACTGGGGATTGCTCGTTCTGAGTTTTGCGCATCAAGGAGCTTATCCATTGCTTCCGATTTCGTCGGGAATGTTATGGGGATGGCTTGCGATCACGGTAGTAATCATGATGACAGTGATGCTTCAGCCCCAATCTATCCGGTCCGAGTCGCAAGGCATCGGGTATATGCTCGGAGGAGCTGTGACAGGTTTGGCAGTCGGTCTTCTCGGATTCACTATAACTCCAAATCTTGGGATGCTCTACGGCATCATGATAGTGGCTGTGGCGATTGGCGTTTTTTTGGGCTATTTGGTGTTTACCCGCACTCCGCAGGGTCAAAACTTCGGACCGTCGTCAGGCAAATTTTTCAGCTATCTTTTGGCGAAAGGCTTTCCGACGGCCGTCACAGTGATGCAAATCGGAGTGGCTCTTGTGTTGGCGGTTGCTCTACAAAAATTCGTAAATCCATGAAAATCAAATTTTCACATATACTATTTTTTTTATTGGCCGGTGTGGTTTGCTTATCGGTCAATTACGCGTCAGGGCAGCAACGCAAAGGTCTGACGGCAGCTGAGCGGGCCGCTCAGGCACGCGCTTTTGAAAACAAACGTAAGATTAAGGTTGAAAAGCCTGATTTGGAAAAAATACGAGAGGAGACACTCAATCCTAAAAGTCCGAACTACTATCCTAAGTTGCTTCAGAAATATTGGCGCAACGACACGCTGATGACCAACGAGGAGTATCGCAATCTGTATTTAGGATATATGTTTCAAGAGGATTATGATCCGTACCGAGTGTCGCCATACTCGGGAGTGACGGATTCCTTGCGACAGAAGAAAACCCACACAAAAGAGGAAATCGACACAATCCGCAAATATGCAGAGCTGTCTCTGCGTGATAATCCTTTCGACTTGCGCCAAATGTCGTTTCTGGTTCATGTCTTGAAGGAAAAGGAGAAAAACATGAGTGCCAAAATCTGGGAATACCGTTTGGAACATCTTTTGGGTGCCATCAAAAGCACGGGGACGGGTGAAAATATAGAAAATGCGTGGTATGTAATTTATCCGGCTCATGAATATGACATGGTTCAGCTTTTGGGATATGAAGCTACGGATGTTCAGTTTTTTGACCCCGGAATTGATTATCTGAAGGTTGAACCGGAAGCAGAAACAGCTAAACGGCTTCGCAACAAGGTGGCAGAAGGGTTTTATTTTAATGTGAAGCTTCCTGGACAACAATATGAGTTGAAGCATCCGGAAGGAACCGAGGAAAATTCTCCGTCGGCATCTACTCCGGGCGCAACCCTTGACCCGGACGACATCCCGGCAGAATAATTTTGTTGCCGTAGAATGATTCAGTAAGGAAATAATATTTAACTATAATATGCTTTAAAGAAGCAATAAAAACAGATTAGAAAGATTAAAAATGGAAGCAAAAGAAAAGAAAGAAAAAGTTGGGCCGGGCAAATTTGTGGCCTATTCGTATAAGTTATTTAATGATGCGGACGGCACCCTGCTGTTCGAAGCTAAAGAGGAAGCTCCGGACGTGATGGTATATGGTGTCAGTCAGGAAATTATACCGGGACTCATCGCAGCTATCCAAGACCTCTCAGAGAATGACCGGTTTGGCGTTACTCTTCCACCGGCAGCCGCTTTTGGAGAGCGCCACGAGGAGAATATTGTCAGCCTGGATAAAGAAATTTTCGAACGCGGCGGAGAGCTGGCTGAAGAGGTTAAAGTAGGGGCAGACCTTCCGATGATGACAGCGGAGGGTTATCGAATTTCGGGACGAGTGCTTGAAATCGGTGACAAAATCAAAATGGACTTCAATCATCCTTTTGCTGGCTTGACTGTTCGCTATGAAGGTAAGATTGAACAGGTTCGCGATGCGACTCCGGAAGAACTGCATCCGACTTGCGGTTGTGGCGGTTGCGGTGGCGGTTGTGGCGACGGTCACCACTGCGATGAGGGCAGTTCGTGCGAAACGGGGTGCTGTGGCAATTGCTAAATTGACTTCACTTTTAAATATCAATTAAAAAGAGACTGCTTGACATTGAGCGTTCAAGCAGTCTCTTTTTCGGTCAATATTTGTTTCTTTTCTTTTGCGGACTATTATTGTCGAATTGGCAACTGAAAGGCAAGGTTGGCCATTTCAATTGCAGCCAAAGCCCCCTCGGCACCTTTATTTCCCAAGCATCCACCGGCTCTGTCAAGAGCTTGCTGCTCGTTTTCAACGGTGAGAACGGAAAAAATAACAGGAACTTCACCGATAGCATTTAGGTCTGTCACTCCTTGGGTCACGGACTGACATACATAGTCGAAATGAGGAGTATCCCCTCGGATTACACATCCGATAACAATGACAGCGGATGGCTTAAGAGCCTGGATGGCCCGATGAGCAGCAAAGACTAATTCAACTGTGCCGGGGACGGTTATCTCCCGTATTTGCCCGGGCTTTACACCGGCTTTTTCCAGCGCATCTTTAGCTCCGGTGGCTAAAGCGTCGGTTATGTGAGAGTTCCATTGCGCCTTTATAATTACGCACTCAAAGTTGGGATCGAGAGGACGAGAATCGGAGAAAGGGGCGATTCCGGTTGCAAGTTTTGTGGACATCTCTTATTATTTATCTGCTTTTTCGACTTCCTTTTCAATCTTTTCTTCGTTTTTGATTTCTTTTTTTCCTTTTCTACGAAGATGGGAAAGATTGAGTCGGTGCATAAAATTTTTCCAACGGGACTCAGGAGACTCCTCATTATTGAGCATCTCGAGAAGAGCCAAGATATTTTCTTCAAGCTCAATGGTTTCCAAAGCGATTGCATGAGGAAGTACAGCATCGAGCAAACGCTTTGCACGAGGTCTCATCTGACGAATGCGCATCATCACTTCGGCCATCTCGATAGTCATGGCGACTTCCTTGCGAGTTACCCGTCCGGTGCGTTTCTTGCTGTATTTTATAGCTTCGGCATAAAATTTGAGAGCAGCTTTGTAGTCGCCGGAGGCAGCCAGAAGCTGAGCTGTCTTCTTCAATGAATCGACAAGTCGATCCGTGGCTGCCACAACCCCGGAATTTACTTTTTCATATAGCTGTCCGGTGTTGATTTGCTGTTTGACCAAGAGTTCGACAGCTTTTTTCCGGGAGCGCAAGATTCGAGTCGACAGTTCCATAGCTAAAATGTGGTATGGCCCGAACCGGTCGGAATCTTCTTTGAGTAGCCCTTCGAGAACCTTGAAGAGGGTCTCGAGTTCTTTTTCACTTTGCCGATAATCTTTGAGTTCAAAATGGATTTCGGAGAGGTCGAAAATCAATGCGACCAACAAAGTCCGAAACTCCCGATTTTCGATATCGGGGAAATCGCGAAGGGAGCGGAGAGATTCGACTGTGCGTTCGAGTGCATCGATTGAGCGTCCTTCTTCGAGAAGCTGGTGTGCAGTGGCACGCGCTGCTTCAGCGTCTTTGAGAAGTTGGTATTCCGGAGACTTCTTATCGAAATCTCTCAAATCTAATTTTATGTCTGCTTTCGTCATAGCTTGAGATGTTGGAATAGCGTTTCACCGTTGAGCTGCTTCTTTGGACTTATGACCCAAATAACCGCCATGGTGGCGCTTTGCATATTCTTGGATGGTAAACTTGATAGCCTCCATGACCCCGACGACGAGCACATCCCCCATGACGGTCATCATTGTGGTGGAAGTGGTGGGGGTCATTCCGAGGGGACACACTTCAGGGGTGCCACCGGTGGAAAGAGCGACATCAGCGACTTTTGCCAAAGGGCTATCGGGGTCTCCCGTTATAACAATTTTTGGCATATCAGGGTTCAATATGTCGGCCAGTTCCACTAATTCGACGATTTCCCGTGTTTTGCCGGAATTACTCAATAGCAACATCAAATCATTTTTCTGGACTATCCCGAGATCACCGTGTTGGGCTTCGGATGGATGAAGAAAAACAGCCGGAGTGCCGGTCGAGCAAAACGTAGTGGCGATATTCATAGCTATCTGGCCGGCTTTACCCATCCCGGATGCGATTAGTTTACCACCACGGTTTGCGACATGGTCCACGATTAATTCGACGGCCCGGTTATATCCGTCTGTGACCGGTATGTTTTGGATTGCCCGGGCTTCAGCGGCAAGAATTTCCCGCATCCGGGTTTTTACATCCTTCATGAATAGTATATATATTAGTTGTGGGAGTTTAAATTATCTTGGATTATTGCTCGACGTTAAGATTTCGTCCTTCGTATTCGCAAAACTGTTTTCGCCATTGCTCAGAAATAGGAACTGATTTTTTCGTTTCCGGGTCAATGCAGACCATTACCGTCTCACACACGGATTTCACTTGTCCGGTTTTTGGTTCATAAAGCATCTGGAGAAGTCGAAAACTTTTTTCGTGGATTGATTCGCAGCGAGTGCAAACTTCGATCTCTTCACCAAAAACAATCGAACTGATGTAGGCACAATTGACATTGGCAATGACAGTGTCGACGTGTCTCCAATCGACGGATTGCCCACGAACATCGGTGAAATAATGAGCCTTCCCGGTGTCGTAGAATGAAAAATACACCGTATTGTTGACATGACCCAGCACATCGACATCATTGAATCGAAGCTGGAGCGGAATTGAATGACGGAATTCTTTGGGAGAAGGGAGTTTTTCGTGATTTATCATGCTGGCATCGTGATTTTCAAAAATTTAATCTTACTTACCCTTAAAGCGGAGTTCTTCAATAGCTTGCGCACCGGCGGCCTGATTGAGCATTTTGATAAGCAACGAGCGTTGCATGGAGAGCTCGTGTCTGAGCGGGGCGCTTCGGCACACTATTGTCATGACTCCGGCATTAACTTGAGGACGACCGGTCAAGCCGGCTATATTGTTACCTACCACGGCAGGCCACGCAGCGGCGGCTCTTACCTCGGCCAATCTATCCGAAATGTCGCTTTCTTCGATAGCCTGACGAAGAAGTTCTCCGACCGGGGTAGGTTCAATTTTCTTCATTGTCCGGTAGAGTTTTCGATGATTGAGAAAGTTCCGTCGGAGACAGAGAGCAGAAGTCGCGGCCCGTTGATTTCGCGGAGGATTTCATCGAGATGCTTTCGATTGGTATCCGTAATGAAAATCTGACCAAAGGTGCGATTTTCGCTAACGAGCTTCATGATGCGTCCGACACGCGTGGCGTCAAGTTTGTCGAAAATATCGTCAAGAAGGAGAAGAGGCACTACCCCTCTAATCCGTCGCAGATAGTCGAAAATTGCGAGGCGAAGGGCAATTGTAAACGTTTTCACTTGTCCCTGGCTACCAAGTCGTCGGGCGCTGAACCCATTGATGGTCATCTCTAAATCATCGCGATGAATGCCCCGGGATGTGTAGCCCAAAGCGAGGTCTTTCGTTCTTGATTCGGCCAAGAGAGCAGTGAGGTCTGCCTCATCGAGCTGACTTTTATATTGGATTCGGGCTTGTTCGGTTTCTCCGCTGATGGCGGTGTAATATTGCTGAAAAATTGGGGCTATGGTGTGTGCCCACTCCTTTCGGGCTTTAAACACCACATCTGAGGTGAGCTGCATGGTCTGCTCGACGGATTCATAGAGCAATGGGTCTTTCATGCCGGAGCGCAACATTCGGTTGCGGGAGTCGACCGACCGGTTATAGCGCATCAGATTTGCGAGATATGATTGATTGGCTTGAGAAATCACCATATCCATGAGCCGACGCCGCTCATCAGCTCCTCCTTCGACCAATCGGGTGTCCGAGGGAGCCACGATCACCACGGGAATACGTCCGATGTGTTCGGAGAGTCTCTGATATTCTTTTCCGTCCAATTTCAGGGATTTACCCTTTCCGCGCGTCACTCCGCAGCTTACCTTGATTGAGGCGCCGGAATCGGTGGTGTAATGCCCTTTGACCATCAAGAATTCACTTCCACGCCGAATTAGAGTCGAGTCGGGGATAGAGGAAACGGGACGCACAAAGCTTAGGAAATGAATAGCTTCGAGGAGGTTGCTTTTCCCCATTCCATTTTGTCCCAACAGACAGTTGACCCCCGGCGAAAACTCGATTGTGGCGTCGGGGATATTTTTAAAGTCTATTATTTCAATTCCGTCGAGTATCAATCTTTCTTTCCGTAAGCAAGGTCGCCGGCATCGCCCAATCCGGGGACGATATAACTGTGAGAATTGATAACGGGGTCGATCGCGCCACACCAAAGAGTGGTCTTATCATCGGGGAAATGAGACTTAATATAGTCGACCCCGGCCTGGGAGGCTATGACAGAAGCGACGTGAATATGCTTTGGATTTCCTTTGGTGAGCATGGCCTTGTAGCCCAGTTCCATGGAGCTTCCGGTCGCAAGCATCGGGTCGACGAGCAGAAGTGTCTTCCCTTCAATGGAAGGGGAAGCAAGGTATTCGACCAACACATCAAACGAGTCGCCTTTCTCCCGGTATTTTCTATAAGCACTGACAAAGGCATTCTCCGCATGGTCAAAAAAGCTTAAGAAACCTTGGTGAAACGGAAGGCCTGCGCGCAAGATTGTAGCCAACACAATTTTATCCACCGGAGTCACACACTCGCACTTTTCGAGAGGAGTTTGGATTTCTATATTTTGATAGTTTAGACGACGAGAAATTTCGTAGGCCATAATCTGTCCGATCCGGTGCAAATTGGTACGAAAACGAAGTGGATCGTTCTGAATTTCCACATCGCGAAGTTCTCGCATGTAGACGCTCACAAGCGACGGTTCGTCGGCAAAGTTGATTACTTGCATATATAATTGGGTTAACAGTCTTTCAAATTACTTTTTCCTGACAAAGTCAATCTTCAAGCGCCGGCAGCCGGAACGGGGTTGGGGAAGTACGATCCAACAAGACGGGTACCACAGAGACGATTCCATGTGCGAGACACCATTCGTCTGTGGCCGAATCATCCGGCTCTTCGTTTTCAAATTTTCCTTTCAACCAGTAAAACGGCTGACCATGAGGGTCAAGATATTTTTCGTATTCGTCGGTCCATTTCCCACGTGCCCCCCTCACAATTTTCATTTGCTTCAATTCATCGAAGCCTGTAGGAAAATTCACATTAAGGCATATCCCCACCGGCAGGCCATCGGCAAGGACTGCTTGAGCTATTTTTTCAATCCAAAACCGACAGGGCTGAAAATTTGCGTTTGGAGAATGATCCGTCAGTGAGAAACCCACGGAGGGAATGCCGAAGGCACATCCTTCCATGACTGCACCCATGGTGCCGGAGTAGACAACGTTGACCGCAGCATTGGAACCATGATTGATTCCCGCCACCACCATATCCGCACGACGATTTAGAATGGTATGCATCGACAATTTAACACAATCAACCGGAGTCCCGTTGACCTTATACATCTTTGCTCCGCAGTAATCTTCCACTTGGGTGATACGCAATGGCTGATTGACAGTGATAGCCATTGACTGTCCGGAGCGAGGAGCATCCGGACAAACGCATACAATCTCACCAAACGGTGCAAGCCACTCCACGAGGCGATGGACTCCGGCGGCTTCTATCCCGTCGTCGTTGCTGATGAGTATAAGAGGTTTTTCTTTCTTCATATTCAGACTGGTCTTTTCCCCAAACGTCTGCCGGCCGGATGGCGGCGGATGTCAAAGGCACCTTTTATTTAACGGCGTTTTTTCTTTTTTTTAGAAGATGCGCCCTTAGCGGAGGAAGTATTTTTCTTCGACTTTTTATCGGTTTTAGATTTTCCGTTGCTTTTGCCACTCTGGTTTTTTGAAGGAATCTTGATGCTTTTTCCGGCACGGATATTATCGTCTTTCAAGCCGTTAGCCTGTTTGATTTCATCCACAGTCACCCCATACTTTTTGGCTATGACGGTGAGGTTTTCTCCGTTTTGGATGGAGTGGTCGGTGGGCTGAGCCTGTTTCTGTTTTTTAGATTTCTTTCCAGAAGTCTGCGCTTGCTCGCGTTGGTTTTTCTTTTTCGACTTCCAACTATTTCCCTCCATGGATTCAGTCTGCTTTTTCTGTCGGGTGGAGGATTGAGCCTGAGCGGTCTCCGGTTGCTGTCTGCGGAGAGTTTTGGATGTTTCTGCCGATGGTGTGGCGGCGGAGATACGCAGTTGCTGCCCTACTCTGACGGAATTACGACGAAGTTCATTCCACCGCTTGATGTCGGAAGGATCAACTCCATATTGCTCGGCGATGGAAGCCAACGTCTCTCCGGCAGCGACTTTGTGCATGGTGGAATTTCCACCGGCAGAAGCTCGTCGGGCCGGAGTGGGAGCAGGCTGGGAAGGGGCAGAGAAGATTTCTTCGGCAGGAGTCAGGTCGGCTTCATTCACTTCCGGATCGTTGGAGTTGACAGCCAGAATTTCAGCATCCTGAAGGGGTACGTCACCAATTTCGACAACTTCCCGGCGAGCATATTTCTCAGCTTCAAAATTACGGATCTGTTCTTCACTGACTATGTAGGCATGCACCTGTTGGGAGGGGAGAATGAGCATGTACATTTTATCGGGGGAGCCAGGGATAAGGTCAGCTCTGAACTGAGGATTGAGGAGTCTCAATTCGTCGACCGGGATGTCAAGGACTGAAGAAATCTGATTGAAATGGACACGATCCGAAATTCCGACAGTGTCCGTCACAAGAGGTTTGGTCGGAAGCACGGGATTGATGCCGTGTTCCGGATAATATGTCATCACATAGTTGGCAGCGATAAAGGCAGGCAAATATCCGCGAGTCTCTGAAGGAAGATATTGATAAATTGACCAGAAATCCTGTTTACCTTCTCCTGCACGTCGGATGGCTTTGTTGACTGTGCCCGGCCCGCAGTTATAAGCAGCGATGGCGAGACTCCAGTCGTTGTATGCGGAATGAAGGTCTTTGAGATATTGGGCGGCCTTTCGCGACGAAACATAAGGGTCGCGGCGTTCATCGACCAGGGAGTTTACTTCCATCCCGAGTCCTTTTCCGGTGACCAGCATAAACTGCCATAGGCCCGTCGCACCGGAACGCGAGACGGCATTGGGATTCAGAGCTGACTCGACAACGGGTAGGTATTTCAGTTCCAGTGGCAATCCGGCTTCTTCAAGAGCCTGCTCGAAAATTGGCATATAGTAATTTGACAGACCGAGCATTGCGGCCACTTGGGCTCTGCCCCGCTGAGTGTAGCGGTCAATATAGTTTCGCACGACACTGTTGAAAGGCATTTCGATGACGGTTGGCATTTGGGCCAGGCGTTTACGAATCTGAGCATCTGATGTTTTTACATCGGACGACAAGAAATGGTCGTCGGTCGCGGTGTAGTTTTTCATATACCAGCTTTCCAGCAGCTTCCGCGAATCGGTCTCGAAGCTTTCGGGATAGACTATGTTGCTGTCGGTGATGCTCTCCTTGATATCGAGCACGTTGCCTTTTGAATTCTTGGGGGCAGCCATGCTCCCTAAAGCCAGGGCAACCATTGAGAGAGTTAATATTTTTCTAAAAGTCATAATTTCTTGGCTTTTTCGATTGATTAGAAATTAAAGGCCCAGTTCAGTCCGAGGGCCGGCCGATTAGAGCCGGGACTGGTCAACATGGTCGGAGCGAGATCCATGGAAAGGTTGGGCGATATGTCGAAGTGAGCCATCTGCGCATCGACGTAAGCATCCACCATGCAAAGCAGATAAAGTGCCACCACGAAGATTATACATAAGTCGCGATTTCTCCGATAATAGTTGCGCCGGCTTCTGAGAGTGGATTGAAGCCAGGATTTGTCGAGCGAACTCTCATCGGTGTTCGAGGGAAAGAAATTCATGTAGGAGTTTGTCGAGGGGTCACTGTCGAGCAAGTCGCGATAGGCTTGAGAGTAGTCGCGAAGTTGATTGTTGTTCCATGAAGTGGCATAACCCAGACCCATGAATCCTCCGACAATTATTGGCAATTTCCAATAACGGCGGTTGTAGATCTGACCTAAACCCGGGAAAAGAGCCGAGAGCCATACAGCCCGCTCCGGGGAAGGATTGAATTTGATTTTGCCGTCAAGACCATACGGAGATTTAGGGTCGGACACCTCGGTGCGGGTGGTGTCGACCGGGAGAAGAACCTCAGCTTCCAGATAGGCGGCTTTGTCGCCAAGTGAATCAACGGGCATCGGCTCAGCCGAAGGGTTCTCAGGAGGAGTTTCTATTTGGGCAGCTGGCAAACTGAGCTGAAGGCCCGTGGGAGATGTTTCTCCGGTATAGGAAGGGGTCGGTGGAGTCACTGCTGCCGTTATGGCCTCAGGCGGAATGAGCATAAGCAGACACAACGCAATGACAATCATCCCGGAAAGGGGATCAGTTGCCAAAATCGGTTTGCGTTTTGTCGGCTTCTTCATGTTCAGTGATTAAGGTCAAGGCTTATTTCAATTTCTCAAACAGCTCTACCAGTCGTTGCAGTTGGTCGTCGTTATCGAATTTCAAGGTGATGCTCCCTTTTCCGGAAGCTGTGCGAGAGAACTTCACGGGAGTGGGAAAGTAATTGGCCAGCTCTCGCTCGAATGCTTCGTAACCACCGGCTTTTTTCCTCCGGTTATCGACAGGGAGATCGGTGGATTCCTCCGATTGGCGACGCGCTATTTCTTCAACTTTGCGCACACTCAGACCTTGCTGAAGAATCCGGTTGTAAATTTTCAGACGAGTTTTGGTGTCGTCGATGGAAAGAAGAGCACGTGCATGGCCCATGTCGATTTTTCGGTCGCGCAATCCGAGCTGGATTTCAGCCGGTAGCTTGAGCAATCGAAGATGATTGGCGATAGTAGCACGTTTTTTACCGAGACGCTCGGAAAGGCGTTCCTGAGTGAGATGATACGTGTCGATGAGTTTTCGGAAGGCGAGTGCGACCTCAATGGCGTTGAGGTCTTCTCGCTGAATATTCTCAATCAACGCCATCTCTGTCACTTCCGAATCACTGGCAGTCCGGACATAAGCCGGCACGGTCGCCAGACCGGCCATGCGGGCCGCTCTCCATCGGCGTTCGCCGGCAATAATCTGATAGTTACCATCAGGGGTTGATCGAAGGGAAAGGGGCTGAATGACACCTAATTCACGGATAGAGGCGGCAAGCTCTTCCAACGCATCGGCATCGAAATTAGTTCGCGGTTGGCCGGGATTAGGCACAATCAAGCTGACTTCAATCTCATTGATGGCGGATGAGCCGTCGGTCTGCACCTCTCCTCCCGAAATGAGGGAATCAAGTCCGCGTCCAAGTGCTTTTCTTTTGGGTGTCATGTTAGTTCTTCGGGATTATATGGGTGATGTAGAGGTGTGGATTAAGCATGCTTGCCGGTTTTGCGGCGTGAGCGTGCAAGGAGGTCGCGGGCTAATTGAGTGTAGGCAATTGCACCGCGGGAATCGGGGTCGTAAAGGATTACGGGCAGCCCATGGCTCGGCGACTCGGACAATTTGATATTGCGTGGAATCACGGTCCCGAACACCATGTCGCCGAAATGACCTTTCAGCTCCTCATAAATCTGATTTGCCAACCGCAAACGGGCGTCGTACATTGTCAGCAGAAAGCCTTCGATTTCAAGAGTCGGCTTGAGTCGGCTTTTTATGATGCGGATGGTGTTGAGCAACTGGGATATTCCCTCCAACGCAAAATATTCCGACTGAACGGGAATAATCACGGAATCGGCAGCTGTCAGAGCATTGACAGTGATGATTCCAAGCGAAGGAGAACAGTCGATGAGGATATAATCGTATTTATCTTTGAGAGGGGCAAGGACAGCGGTCAACGCTCGCTCGCGGTCGCGCCGATTCATCAGCTCCAATTCTGCGCCTACCAGGTCGATGCGAGAGCCTATCATGTCGAAGCCCTCAACACAGGTGTGCTGAACGGAAGCTTCGGCAGGGTAACCATCGACCAGACACTCATAGATAGAGGGATTGTCGCCCCGGGGATCCAACCCCATTCCTGAAGTCGCATTCGCCTGAGGATCTGCATCCACCAAAAGCACCTTCTTCCCTTCCAAGGCAAGACAGGATCCTAAATTAAACGCCGTCGTGGTTTTCCCCACACCGCCCTTCTGATTGGCTATCGCTATGATTTTACCCATGTTGAGTGCTTATCCTTCTCCGCAGGGAGATAGTATGGTTTCAAAATGCAAAGTAACAATTTTTTTGCGAGACTTCACAATTTTTTATCTTAAAGTCTCTTAATCTGTCAATAAAATCTGTAAGACTATGTAAATTACTCTCTTATTTATTACTTATTTATCTGAATTGGCACTACACCAGTCGGTTTTTCACATTTTATCACTTGCAAACGAGCGTTCCCGTCTACCAACCGCCCGCTGAAAACTTCCCCACAAAAGGAAAGCCGCCACAAACAGAGCAACCGAGAAACTGTAGTAAACCCCGACTGCCTTAAGATGAAGACTCCCTCCCAACAGCAACAAGGCAGGTATGCCTACCACGATGTAGGCTACCACTGCCACCCAAAGCAACGGTTTGACATCCCCCGTGCCTCGCAAAGCATTTGCGTAGGTAAGCTGCACCGCATCGCAATATTGATACAAGACCAATGGCAAAATCAACGTGTGAGCTACTGCTATCACTTCTCCGTCTGGTGTGAAGAGACCACTCAATTCCCGTCCCGTGAAGATAAACAGCAACGAGGCAAGCGTAGCTAAAACCAAAGTCAAATGAAGTCCGGCCAAGACGCTCCGGCGTATCCCGGAATAATTGTTTACTCCGATGCGGTTGGCCACTAAAATGGAGGTAGCGATTCCAACGCTGAGATAGATCATAAACCCTAATTGCCCCATTGTATTTACCACTTGATAGGCAGCCAGTTGCAATTTACCATACCATCCACATACAATCCCGCCGAAAGCCCAAAGCGCACATTCTATCCCATTTTGAATCATCACCGGATAAGACGTCAGAAAAACCTTTTTGCGGAAGCCCCGGAGCGTCACTTTTTGCGTGTAAGCTTCTATCACCAGCCGATAGCGCTTCCCATGTAGAAAAACCACGACTATGGAAACAACACACACCAAACGGGCAAAAAGCGTAGATAGCCCGGCTCCAAACAGGCCTAATTCCGGCAAACCGAAGTGTCCGAATATCAACAACCAGTTGCCACAGATATTTACAGCGTTTGCTGCTAAAATTATCCACATCGGCATCTTCGTGGAGTTCATCGCACTCGATGTCTGGAGAAAAGCATTGAATACGGACATAGGAAGTAGACAACCAAGCATCGTGAGATAGTATGGCTTCACTATCGGCATGATTTCCAAAGGCTGGTTGAAGTGATCCAGAAGGAAGTAAACTCCCCCCATCACAACAGTAAAACAACATGCCACTATGACGTTTACCTGAACTCCGGCCCTGAGCATGTAACCCGATTTCTGATGGTCGCCTTGACCAAAGAGCGCACCGACAAGCGGAATCAGCCCGGCGGCAAAGCCGATCATCATCACTGTCGCAACCACAAAAAGGGAATTCACAAAAGCTGAAGCGGCTAACTCTTCGGTGGAATGAAGTCCCACCATCATCGTGTCGGCAAAATTAACCACGATTGTCCCGGCCTGGGTGACCAATACAGGAAATCCAAGCATTGCAATCTCTTTGTAGTAAGACTTATATCGTTGCCAGAAGGTTGTTTGGGCTGTCATGGGTTCTTTCGCAATTCGGCTTCGGACTGAGGTCGGAAGCTATATCTGATTATTCTCCAATTCACTCTTATAATGAGGAATTCCTTATCAATTCGTGTCCCTACTTTATTGATAAAATAAGTGAGTATTTGCAACTACAAAATTAGCTATTAAAACCTACACTCGCAAATCTGATTCCGCCCTCGAACCCCCAAATCGACTTCATTCAACTGCAACAGCAAGGGAGCGAGACAGAAAGGATTTTTCTGTTCGCTCCCTGATTAGGAGAATCACACTGAACTAACGTGATTACTTTTTGGATTACTTACGTGTAAGCGTGCAAGTGTAAGGCAGTTTGGAGAGATCGAGAGTAACCGTGTAGACGCCCTCGGTGTCAATCAGCAGGTTAGGAGCATTGAAGGGATTGAGGTCGGACTCCGAGCCGCCAAGGTTTACATCCCAACCGCCATTCATGCGGAATTTCCATCCTCCAGTAGCTGTGAAGTCAACATCGCCGCTCCAGATTGTGCCATCTTGATTGGGATCAAGTGCAGCATCACCTCCCCAGCTATTGAAATCACCGATGCAACCGACTGCGGAAATTTTAGTAGTCGTGAAGCTATAAGCCACATCGTCCGTTTGCTTTACGGTTACGAAGTAAAGGCCAGGACCATCGGCAGGAACCGGGATTTGATCCGAAGAGTTTGTAGAGAGCTTTCCTTCTGTCTCATATCCGAGAGCCAACTCTTTGTCCCCCGGGAGAGAAGCGATAGTGAAGGGATTGTTGATCACTACGAAACCGGCATATTCTACATCCGAAGAACCGGTGTTGCGCTGCAAGCGCATTGACTCTGCTGTCGATTTGCCGTCAGCTCCGGGAGTGCCGAGCATAAGACCTTCGATGGGTTTCGGAGTGACATAAATCGATGAACCGCTCAGGAAGTTATAGTTGGCTCCACCGACACGAATCTTGGTAGCAGCACCGGTATTCTTATTCTCGAATTCAGCATAGACTGCCACTCTTACATAGAGGGGCTGGGAAGAGGTTTCAAATTTAGAATAAACACCGTCATACACCTCCTGCAACGACGCGGGAGCACAAGCAAGATAGAACGGATCGGAACCTTCTTCGCTGTTGGGCTTCAGAGCAATGTTGACAGCATCGGCATAAGTTGGAGTGCCGGCAATTTCCATCTCGTAAGACATATTAGCATTGGCCAAAGCTTCCGGAATGGTCACGGAGAAAAGATTCACCATGAAAGCCTCACTGTTGATGGAGTAATAATACGGCAGATCGATTGCCGAGGTAGGCACCAGGGTGAGTGAAACGCCGGCCGTGCCCTCAAGCACTTCTTCCTGAGGATTGGTTTGGGTCTTGCCAAGATCGCCCGGATCTTGCTGACAAGAAACAGCCATGCCACAGAAGGCCAAACCGACAAACATTAATTTTATATGTTTCATGTTTTTTCTGTATTGAATGATTGGCTTTGATTTGGTTTCTTTTCTTCGGGAATGGTCCCTGAAGAAAAGAAACCGTTTTGTTTACATTCTCAATGAATCAGAG
Source organism: uncultured Sangeribacter sp. (assembly GCA_964574285.1). Classification (GTDB taxonomy): domain Bacteria; phylum Bacteroidota; class Bacteroidia; order Bacteroidales; family Muribaculaceae; genus Lepagella. Next base: position 22,547 of record CAZNMC010000023.1, read on the forward strand.
CTTGGTGAAGGTCACCTTCATGGTGTTGAGATCAACTACAACTTTGCAATCTCCTCCAGCCCAATTGGGATCGGACCAGGAACCCTTGCCATAAACGGCAGGTGTCTCAGTTCCGGCAGCAGTAACAGAAATCTCAACCGGAGAATCCTCTACTTGTGCACCGATTGATGCATTAGCAGCATCCCAGTCGCCAAGGGCATTGTAGAAGCGGAACATGAAGTCGCCGGCGGCGATGGTGAACACGCCTTCATACACGTTTGAACCTTCTTCGGTTTCTTTCACATATAGATCAGATGCTGTAATATTCCAGCCATTTGGAGCTCCGATGAGCCAAAGTTTCTTGGCCTGACCCGGTGCGAAAGTAACCGTGTTGGCGTTAAGATCGACCACAATGTGGACCTTACCACCCTGCCAGCCCGGGATGTTCCAGGAGCCTTTCGGGTTACCGGCTGAAGTTTGTTGCAAACAAGGAAGGGTGAGACCATCTTCCGGAAGCTCGGTAATTGCCACATCGCCAATCTTTATGTCAATCGGGCTGTCTTCAATCTGAGAACCGATAGAATTGTTTTCCCAGTCACCTGTCTCGTCATAGAAACGGAACATGAATTTACCGGCTTCGATCATAAAGTCGCCGACATAAACCTTGTTGCCGATTTCTGTTTCTTCGAGAATCCAGTCCGGATTACCGGCAATAGCCCAGCCATTGGGTTCGCCGACAAGCCAAATCTGGTCAGGAACAGGCTTAACATAGGAGCGCACATTGATGGTGATGGCATTAGACCAAATAGCACTGTAGGGAGCATTTTCCACTTCAGCATGCACGCGGACAGCAACCGGATGAGGAGCGTCTTTAGCGTTTTCAAGAGTGAGACCGTAAATAGTATTAACAGCCGTACAGAAAACTTCACCGCTAATAGTGATGGCTGCACTTGTAGTGGACATATCCACCATTGCGACCAAAGGAAGGTTTTCTTCTTCATTACGGGTCGAAGTTTCATCGGGAGTTTCTTCAGGCGCGGGTGCATTTTGAAGTTCATCCCATTTTACGAAATCTTCTTCCGACCGCGCTACCTGCACCTCGTAGACCGGAGTGCAAGCCATGCCATAGTTAGGCTGAGAGACAGTGAACGTGATGTCGTTCACGCTGTTGCCCTTATCGTCGCAGTCAAAAATATAGAGTTGGTCGGCAAACTGCGGAGTATTGAGCACAAACTCTGTCGGCTTTTGGAGGCGTGGCTCTGTGTCGGCTACACACGAAGTGAGTCCGGCAGCGGCTGCCAAGGCCATCGAAGCCATGAAAATATATTTTTTCATCTTTTTGATTTATCAGAAATTAAACTTTTTTCTTCTCTTTCGGAGAATCTGAGAATCAATAGCCGAGATTCTGCTCCATTTCAGAGCCATAAATTGCAGTCACGTTGGCAGGCAGAGGATAGAGATTGCGGCTCGATTCGAGATTTGCACCATTGTGCGAACCACCCTTCCAGTTCCATGTGTAACCGCTGGTGAAGAGATTGAAACGAACGAGGTCTGTGCGACGAACACATTCCATATACAATTCACGGGCACGCTCGTCGATCAGATTGGTAGCATTCAAATCATCAGCCACCCATTCCGAAACACCGGCACGGCTGCGAACGAAGTTGACATATTTCAGACCCGAAGTGCGGTCGCCTGCACCGTGGAGTGTGCATTCAGCAGCCATCAGGTAGATGTCGGCCAAACGGATAAGCGGCAGATCGGTGTTGGGATAATACTTCGTGCAGACATTTTCTTTATAACCGGCACGGTTCAAACCATTCTCATCCACAAATTTATTGATGGTTCCATCGGCATTGCAGACGAGGTTGGTAAATTTGATAGGAATAAAGCCTGCGGTGTAGTCAGCATAAAGATCGTTAGTCATGCCGAAGCCTGCAAGATCAGTAAGCCAAAGATAAGCACGCTTGTCGCTGCTCAGACCGTCCTGGAAGTTGAACTTCTCAGCAAATTGCTGACGAGTGTTGATACAACCCCAACCGTTTCCAAGACCATACCACATCAAATTGCAGAAGCCTTCGGTAAGCTTGGCTGTACCGGCATCTTTCACAACAGCGTTGCAGAGGAAAGTAGTGCCGCCGTAAGGCTGCGTGTAGGTCTCTTCATAGGGGATACCCCACAGAATTTCATTCTGAGAGGGAAGAGAACCGCCGGGCATAAACATATCATTGGTGCCGCAGAAGAGTGAGAGATAATCTTTTGCAAGACCCGTGTTTTCGCCATTGAAGATGTGACCACCCGTCTGGTGACGCTTGATGATATTCTCACAATGAGTCCAGCACTTGTCCCAACGAGCCACGCCGGTCCATGTTTCAGAGTTGAGATAGAAGCGAGCAAGGAGAGCTTCGACTGCATCTTTACCGATACGACCATAAACCACGGCAGCACCATTGTTGGCATCCGGCCAAGCTGCAAGCACTTCTTCAAGGTCAGTCACTACTTTGTCGTAGAGGGCAGCACGGCTTTCAGCCTGCGGAGGACGCTGACCAAATTCCATGTCGTCCCATGCGACAACACCGCGACCCCAAAGGTCGATTACGTTATAGTATGAAAGGGCACGCAAAGCGCGGGCTTCCAGACAGAATTGGTCAATTTCAGCTTGAGAAATGGCTGTCGGGCCATCGCCGCCTACAGGAACTCCGTTGGCTTCAAGATTGCGGGCAACCTTGAGGAAGTTATTGCAGACTGCGATATGCACATAGAAACGTGAGTAGATACCGTAGTTGACTACATTGTCCGTACCCCATGTGCCCTGCACGAGCTCGGGAACGCCTGCATCGGCGTAGATCCACATCACTTCGTCAGTAGGAAATTCATTGAGCATGAAGAGGCCACGGGTGTATTGCGAAGTACCGCCGTCGATACCTTTGATGTCGCAGTCTCCATCGGGGCCTGTCTGACCGGAAACGGCCAAACCTTGATAGCATTTCGCGATAACGCGACCGATTGCCTCACGGGGATTCTCCTTGAAGGAGGGGTCCATGATAGTGGAGGGATCATCGGGAAGCTGGTCGAGGTCATTGACGCAGGAGCCCAAACCGAGTGTGCCGAGCAATGCCGCGCCTAAGAAAAGCTTATTTATGATGGTTTTCATTATAATATATCTTAAAATGAAGTGATAATTAGAATGTTGCAATCACACCGATCGTAAACGATACTGGACGCGGATAAACCGAGTTGTCGATACCGTTGTAGATTTCCGGGTCGATACCTTTATATTTTGTGATCACGAAGGGATTTTGTACTGCACCATAGAGTCTCAGGCGGAGCTGATCTTTGATCAGGTGTGGCCAAGTGTAGCCCACGGTGATGTTGTCGCAGCGCAGGAAACCGGCATTCTCCAGGAAAGCATCCGAGAAATGTTGTGACTCATTGAAGTAGTAGTCGCTTTGAACCAGATTGCGAAGAGCTGAGTTCTGCCAGGTGTTGTTGCGGATAGTGCGGTTGGCACGAACATCATTGTAGACGTAGTTACCGATATTGGCACGAAGTGAGAAGGAGAAGTCCCAATTCTTATATGAGAAATTGTTGCTCCAGTTCAAAGTCACTTTCGGATCCGGGCTATGTTTCATCACGAGGTCCAATTCGTTGATGATGCCGTCGCCGTTTTGGTCGACATACGCGCCCTCGATAGGATTGCCGCTTTCGTCGTAGATCTGTTCATAAAGACGGAAGGTGTAGGCTGCATATCCTACTTTGTGAGCCTGAGCATTGTTACCTGTACCACCGGAGATGCCACCGACGGGGATGATGAAGTTGTCGTCAGCACTGTCGTTGAGCTTAGTGATTTTGTTTTTGTTCCAAGCTACATTCAGACTTGTGTTCCATTGGAAGTCAGGAGTATCGAACACGCGGGCTCCGATAGTAGCTTCGAGACCGATGTTTTGGAGGTCACCGATATTTCTCACCATTTGGTTAGTGGTAGTCGAACCGGGCGCTACGGGAACTTCAGCGAGAAGGTCGGTTGATTTACGCAAATACCAGTCGAGGGCAACAGTCAAGCGGTTGTTCCACCAACCCATGTCGACACCGACGTTCCAAGTAGTAGTTGTTTCCCACTTGAGGTCGGGGTTGTAAGCGTTGGGATAGTAGATTGGGGATACACCGGGATGGAAATTGCCGGCATTGTCATAGTAGCCGTAAACACCATTATACATGTTGGGATAGTATGAACCCTGCTGCGACATGGTGTAAGTGCCCATATAGTCGAAGTAACCGCCGACAGCTTGCTGACCGGTTTGACCCCAACCGAGACGGAGCTTAAGCTCGTTCATTTTGTCGCGAATAGGTTCCATGAATGCCATGTTGTTGATTTTCCAACCAAGAGCAACAGATGGGAAGAGACCCCAGCGATTGTTTTTGGAGAATCGGGAAGTGCCGTCATCACGAAGAGTGAATGTCAGCAGATATGTGTCTTTGAAAGAATAGTTAAGACGACCGAAGAAAGAGATAAGTTGCAGACGGCCTGACGACCAATATTTAGCAGGTTTGATTGATTTTCCGACAATTGATTCGTCGCCGTTGGCAGGATCATAGTAAACGAGGTTGCCATCCTGAGAGTTAGGAGCATAGAAGCCTTCAGTCTGGAAGACAGTACCATTATTGTTACCGTGGCTATCGAAACGCTGCCAAGAATAACCGGCCATCACATCAAGATTAGACTGAATGGCTTCGAATTCTTTTTTATAGTTCAGATAGAAGTCAAGCAGTGTGTTGCGACGCAATTCATAGCTGTGGTAGTAGTATCCGGCACCGCCTCTGACGTCCTTGTTGTTCCAGGAAGTTGGAGAGTTTTCAGGAGTGTAGATGTGGTTGTTGGATTTACTTACGTCGTAACCGAGATTGAGGTTAACATGCAGATCGGGGAGGAAGTGGAGAGCGTAATCGATTTGCAAGTTTCCGTTTGAACGATAGATGTCGGCAGTGTTGTCCGGATCCTGATTTTGAGCGAGGGGGTTCATGACGCCCTGCTGGTTGATGTTACGGTCCGAAGCACTGATTGTATATCCGTTATAAAGGTAAGGGAACTTACCGTTTGTAGCCGGGTTATTGTTTTTCCAATATGAATAAACGGGGATCGTGGGGTCTTCGTAGAGAGAAGTGCTGATACAGCTTTCGTCGGTGAAGCGGTTACGGATATAGTATCCTTTGACGTTTGCCTGCACTTTGAGGAGACCGCCGAAGAATTCGGGAGTAAGGTTGAATCCGGCAGTCACACGTTGCATCTGGGAGTTTTTGAGGATACCGTCGTTCATGGTGTATGAACCGCTGACACGATAAGGAAGGAATTTCACCTTGCCGCCGACGGAGAGGTTGTATTCGTGGCTGATTGAGGTGCGAAGCACTTGTTTCTGCCAGTCAGTGTTGTCGGAGCCAAGGGCACCGGCAGCCGCAGATTCTTCGCCCCAATAGTCGCGGATGAGGCTTGAGAATTCGTTAGCGTCGAGAGTTTTCCATTTTTTACGGGAAGTGTTGACGCTGACATTAGCTGAGAAGTTGACTTGAGGACGTCCGCTTTTACCTTTTTTTGTGGTAATGATGATTACGCCATTGGAAGCGCGTGAACCATAGATTGCAGTAGCGGAAGCGTCTTTGAGGATTGTCATGGACTCGATGTTGTCGGGAGCAATCATAGCGAGAGGGTTAGCCATTCCGTTGACACCGTCGTTGCTCAAGGGGACACCGTCGAGAACGATAAGAGGGTCGTTGGAAGCGTTGAGGGAAGCACCACCGCGGATGCGGATAGTAGCGCCGCCTTCTGGGCTACCGCCGGAGCTTGTCACGACCACACCCGGGCTTGCGCCAGTGAGGAGGTCTTGAGCAGAAACGGCGATGTTGGCATCGATTTCGTCGGGGATGACCATTGCTACGGAGCCGGTCGCATCCGATTTCTTAATGGAGCCATAGCCAATCACGACATGTTCTTGAAGCACTGTGGAATTTTCCGACATAACGACCTTCAGCTGAGTCTGTCCGTTGACGGCTACTTCCTGGGGATTATAGCCCACATAGCTGACAACAAGGACAGCGTTAGGGTCGACAGAAATCTGGAAATTTCCGTCGATGTCGGTAGCTGTGCCGTTGGAGGTACCTTTCTCCATGACAGTTGCTCCAATCAGGGCTTCACCCAGATTATCGGTCACTGTGCCGTGAACCGTAATTTTCTGGGCTAAAGCGGGGAGTGTGGCAACTATGAGCATCACAGCAGCGAGCCACAACTTCCGGTTTAGATGAAAACAAAAGTTCTTCATGCAAGAATGTTGATTTAGTTGAACATAAGTTGTTTAAAATTGTTAATTCTCTCTCATTCACGGAAATAGGAATCATTCGCCACCTATTTGAGCGAATGACGGCATATTCCTGTTGGCAAAAATAATGAAAAAATCCCATCCAACAGAGGTTGAACGGGTTAATTTTTTAGAAAATCTTATTTTTAACTAAATTTTCTTAATAGAAATTTGATTTTTAACATTTCAGCGTTTGAGTCTCCATGAACTTTCCACTCTGCGACGAACGGCTAAGATATTGAAGAAAATGACTGTCAGGGTAAGACCGAATCCTATGAGCGGCGCAAGCCAAATTGTGTGTGGTTCGGCACCAAGTCCTTCTAACTTAGGCAGATAGCTAAGCCGAAAAAGATAGACACATATAAGAGAAAGGATAAGGGCTCCGGCACACGATAAGCAAATCATGCTTCGATACGGGGCTCCGACCTTACGAAGGGGATAGCCCAGCATAAGGAGTGTGTGGATTTTTTCTCTGTTTTTTTCCATGAGGAGAGTTACGGAAAGCATCAAAATGAAAAAGGATAAAACGGTTATGACGATTCCGACAGCCAAAATTATTCCAGTGATAACATTGAGCAGAAACGAGGCTTGAGAATTTCTCTTGTCGCCGGCGGACTCCATCTCGTGGGCTTCTAAATATGGCTGGATTGCGACATCACCGGGGCTGCTGACATCGACAATGAGCCGGGATGCACTTCCGTCGGAGGGGTTCATCGAGCCGAAGGCTTGATTGCTCCATTGCATGAATTCTTCGGGGACAAGGATTGTATTCAATCTATTGGAGTATCCTACCACACGTCCGAAGAACTCTCCGCTTCGAGTGGCGTCATCACTGGTGATGCGCAGTTTCAAAGGCAATCCGCTCATGAACGACTCTGAGAGTTGAGGCAAGCCGGCCGAGGAAGCAAATCCGAAGTTGTAAAGGGTGAGATAGTCTTTGGAAATGATGACGGGGACTTCCTTTCCTCCTGGGGAGTAAGTCCACTGAGAATCGGCTACATCGATAAATTCCGAGGGAATGGATTCGAAAAACATATAAGTGGACATCGGACGTCCCCCGGTCTCGATGGATGCCGTCACCCTATAGTCGACGGTCGAAAATCGCCCGACTTTTCTCACCCATGGCTGACTCTGAAGGTCAGCAATTTCCTGTGGAGTGAAAGAAGCGGCTTTTCGGTCGACAGTGTTGGCGGATGTCACTTTTTTATTGACTACCAAGTAGTCTTTCCGTATAAAGCCATCGTCGTCGTCATAGATTGAGCGGACATCTTGAAAAAACTGAATTCCGGCCACGACAATAGCAAGCCCGATGAAATTGGACAACACGAATCCGGCAATGCGAGCGGGACTCATATTTTTTCGTAATAATCGACTGACACTCATAGCTGGATTGTTTTCAAATCATCGATAAGCAAGCGATTGCCCACTGACGTTGTAATAATACCGGCTCCCTGCCGCTGGGCTTCCCGGCAAATCATACGGGCGGCGATACGATTGTTTGTTTCATCAAGGTGACTGACAGGTTCGTCCAAAAGTATGAAATCGAATGGCTGACAAAGGCTACGGATTATAGCTACGCGCTGCTGCTGACCGATCGACATTCGTCCGACGGGATAATCGGCACGAAAAGCGATCCCGAGCTCTTCCATCCATCCGGCGATGGTCTTTTCATCGACGAAATTGGTGAGGGAAGCTTTCAGCATAATATTTTCGCGAGCTGTCAATTCGGGGAAAAGAGCTAATTCCTGAGGCAAATAGGCTAAATGGGCGCGTCGGATTTCCTGCCAATCGGCAATAGAAAGCCGATCGGAGTCGATAGCGTTGAAGGACAATTTTCCGAGGAAATCAGTGCGAGCCCCGAATAGATAGGCGCAAAGAGAAGATTTCCCTCCTCCGCTTGCCGCTTCAATCAACCATTTTTCTCCGCGAGCGAATGTGACATCACATTTCCAAACTTCCGACGAAGGGATGGACTCGTTTTCAAACACCTGAGGGAGCATTCCCTCCAAATGTAGAGTTTGAAGAGGTAGCAATCCTTTTATCATAGTTATAAAGAGAATCGATTATCGGGCAAGAAGATATTCAATCATTGCGACTGCCAGACCCGCATCTCCTTTGGCACCCACAGCCTTTACCTTGAGTCGAAGGGCTCCATCATGGGGATTGACGGTGGCAGTGACATTTTTTACAGGGGATGGGCGCCCTCCGGCAAACATGCCAAGCGCTTTTTCATCGATAGCGACGGCAATGAAAGCGCCCTTGCATCGCTCAGCAAAGGAAGCACCGGAGAGACTTCCCGAAGGAGCCAATGAGGTCAGCAAAAGGTCATTTCCTTGTCGACGCCAGACGACACCCTGCTGTTCAAGCATTCCGGTTAGAGCGCCAAGGTTGTCGCCGGTGGTTTGAATAAGGGCAGAAAAAGCTTTTTGACCGTCAGAGCCGACATTTCCGACGGCCACGATTGTTCCGTCGATCGGGGAGAGAATTGACTCATAGAGTTTACCGAAAGCGCCTGTTCCGGCAAGCATATCAATAATCTTACGAGTAAATTTGTCCGACAGTCCGATAGCAAAGGCCACATCTCCTGAAGCAGAGAGCGACCGGACGGCTTTGGTGTCGATGCTTTGAGTCGGGAGGTTGCACTTGGCGGGAGCAAATTTTGAATTCAACATTTGAGCCTCCAATTCTACGGTTTCATTTTTGAACTTCAAAGAAAATTCCACATAGGATGCATCGGAAAAAATAGTGGAAAGCGCCATTTGGATTTTGGCACGTTCCAAAGGGTCGCCTGGAGTAAAAATAGAAGCACCGGTTGAAATCAGTCCTTGCAAATCATGGTCTGATTTCAACATTTTTTCGGCATAATCGAGCGAAGCAAACGACTTTTTCTCATCGAGCGCAAGAAAAGCTTTCACATCGAGAGGATCGATGTCACCGACGGTAACCATCCAAAACTGGTTGCCGGAAATGGCTACTTCATTCGCCACCTCTACCCCATTTTTTTCCACAAAATTATATGGATTATTATCTGAGGAAAGAAAGGATTTGAAGGCGTTGGGGTCATTGAGCAAGCCGGAAATATATACATGGTAGCCTTGGGCGAAAACTACGACATCGGTCACTTCAACTCCCGATTTTCCGCTTAAGAAAGCATCAAGGCGCTGACGAACGGCAGGGTCTTTGACAGAGGAGATGAGTTGCTTCAACGGGGCAGAAAGTTCGATTTTATCTCCATCTCGGGAGCAACCGGCAGTCTTGGCAAGCCGCTCAAGGTTGAAAGTGGCGACAAAACCGGCATCTGCCGGCACAGTACGCAAAAGAGAGGCAAGATCGGCCGATGAATCTTTGACGCAGGATGAAATCAGAAGAACGAGCATAAGCATCAAAGCTGATGGCGCCCACAATAAGCGAAATGATTTTTTCATAGATAGCTAAAGAATTAATTCTCAAATTGAAGAGAGGGAAGAAAAAAGCTATTCCCGGACCTCTACTAAAGATAAAACGCCTTTTTTTCAGATTATTGCTAAATAAGAGAAAAAGTTTGAAAGTCGCAAGGATAAAAACCCATGGCGGCCACAAAGAAAAAACAGGAGTCGTATCACTACGTCCCCTGTTTTTCTCCTCAGGCATTGAATCACATCACGTCCCGAGGATAGTCCTAATCCTAATTTAACTATTAATCCATAACTTTACTAATGCAACAATAAAAACATGTGTCAATGAAACGATTAATAATAATGTAGAAGAAATTTCAAAAATGAAATTCATCTTTATTTATTTTGTGATTCGATCGAAAACAATCAATCCTATCGTCATCAGCCTAAACGTCCGAAGATAAAGAAATTCAGCGTAAGAGAACACGCTAAACCATCGCAAAGTTAGGAAAATTTCTCAAATTGCCACAAATTTTTTATTTTTTATTTTTTATTTTTTATTTTTTATTTTTTATTTTTTATTTTTTATTTTT
>CAZNMC010000024.1:0-30794 GCA_964574285.1 uncultured Sangeribacter sp.
AACGGGAGAAAGAACATGAATCGCTCCCCTTTTGCTAATCCGGCAATGGCACGGAGGAAGTCGAACACCCAGCCAATGAGACCGAGGAGCAGGAAAGCGCCTAAAATTTTTCCGATTATTCCGATAATAAAATCCATAGTACTAAATCTGTGAAACTTGTAATGTCACCACAAATATAGCCCAAAAAACTGAGATGGCAAGCGTTTTTGATTACATTTTTAAAATTGGTGGCAATTTCAGCGCTCAAATAAAGGGGATGAGTGCCGCGACTGGTGTTTTTTCCGCTCAAATAGATGGTGCACAGAATGCTGTGCAGACCTTCACGGCCGCTTGCATGACGTTTGACTATGCTAAAAATGTAGTTCAAAATGTGGCAGACGGTGTTACGGCTCTAGCAAGTGCCGGTATAACACTAGACAGTCAGATGCACGACCTTAGCGCTGTGGCGGGCGTAACGGGCGATGGGTTGAAACAGATCGAGAAATTTGCCCGTGAGAGTGCAAAGGCATTTGGAACTGATGCGTCTGTGGCCGTCGAGGGTTATAAACTTTTGCTGTCGCAGCTGAGTCCGGAGTTGGGTAAATATCCGGAGGCACTGAGCGCGATGGGCGACTGCATACAGACGACGAGCAAGCTGATGGGCGGAGACGGAGTGGCGGCCACCGTATCGCATCAATTTTTCTTTAGTTAAAAAATTTAAAAAACTATTTCCTATCCATCTTTTTGCCAATTAAGTTTGTTATGACAGTGTATGACAAGTGTGATAATATTCGGTATTTTAAAAGTGCTTTTGATCATCGTTGTTCTTGTAGCAATCGTGGTATTGATTATGGGCATTGGAATTGTCTCCCATCGAATGGAAGACACTGATAATCACGCAACAGCTGAAATGCGTCATGACCTTGACCACAAAGAGGAGGTAATTGGGCGCCACAGTGTATTTCGCGACTTCTTGCTAAATTCCCGTGGTTCACGTCGCCACTCTTGATAGTCTCTATAATTAATAAAATAATAAACAAATAATATATCCACCAACCGACTCTTGTTTGAGTCGGTTTTTTTTTGTAAATTCGCGCTGCAGTTGACTTTAGCCTACAAAACGACAACCGCGCCACACTCAACGACGATTGAAATCATATTTGCAACGTGAAAAAATCTTACATATTAAGCTTTTTAATAGGGTTTTCTCCTTTTATGGGAATGGCCGATGTGGTTGAAGATGCCCGGATTTTTATAGATGGCGCCGACTACGAAGCTGCCATGGAAATAATCAAGACAGCAATCGAGAACAATCCCAAAAGTTCGCAACTTGGAATGCTTAATCAGCTTCTTGGAGAGTGTCTGTTTGAGACAGGAGATTATTCCGGTGCGCGTCCCCACTTTGAAGTAGCTCGCACAAAAGGGGTGGCCGATGCTTACCGATTTTTGGGACGCCTTGCTTTTTTAGACTACGACTTTTCAGCTGCTACGGACAACTATGCAAAATATAAACAGCTTAAAATCAAGGCTAAAAAACCTATAGCCATTGAAACTGATGAAGAATTAAGTCGCATCACCAAAGCGAAAGAGTTTCTCGAAAGAGTTGAGAAAGTTGCAATCATCGATAGTATAGCTACTGACTTTTCAGATTTTTATAATGCTTATCGTCTTCCAACTTCTGCCGGGCGGATAACCGCTCCTTCTAAAATTCCTTTTGAAGAAAGCAGCAAATTGGCTTCGATGGCATTTTTAAATGAAGCCGGAGACTTTGCCATGTGGGCAGAACCGGACACACTGGGTGTTCAACGAATTTACGAATCTTGGCGACTGACGGATGATTCGTGGCATTCACCGACTCTCTCCGGAGTCAATCTTCTTGAAGGTAACAGTGACTACCCTTTCATGCAATCCGATGGTTTGACGCTTTATTTTGCAAATGAAGGACCCGAATCCATTGGAGGATATGACATCTTCGTGGCATCTCGAGATGCGGCCACAGGGGAATATTTTCAACCCCGCAATATGGGAATGCCATATAATTCTCCTTACGATGATTTTATGCTGGCAATTGATGAGGAAAACGGCATCGGATGGTGGGCTACAGACAGAAATAGGCTTGACGGAAAAGTTACCATCTATGTCTTTATCCCAAATGAATTACGGACAAATTATAATCCGGAAGAGGACGATGTTTTGGCGTATGCCCGACTGACCCGAATAGCAGATACCCAAGGCAATACTGATTTCTCTGACAAACTCGCGATGATTGCCGAGATTACCCCGGAAAAAGAGAGTAAAGAAATGGATTTCCGTTTGCCGATGGGAAAAGGAGTTGTCTACACTTCGGTTGAAGATTTCAAGACCCCTTCCGGACGGGAAGCAATGGAAATCTATCAAGAAGCTCTTAGGAACTTTGAATCAGATAAAACGGCTCTACGCGAATTGCGCAAAACATATGCCTCTTCTCCATCAAAAAGTTTGGCGGAAAAAATCCGGCAGGCAGAAAAAGCCCTTGAAACAGACCGTGGACGTCTTCATCGCCTGAAGTCAGACGTATATAAAAGTGAAAAACAAGGACTTTGATTTAACGTCAAAATTTTTGTACCTTTCGTTCCACCTAACAAAAAATTCAAAATGATATCATTCGAAATAGCACTTTGCCTTTTGATCGTAGGATATTTCACCTATGGGAAATTTGTCAGTAAGGTTTTTGGAGCCGATCCAAAGCGAGCGACCCCTGTTTCGACCATGTATGACGGAGTGGACTATGTTCCTCTTCCGACTTGGAAAATATTTCTAATTCAATTTCTTAATATTGCCGGTCTTGGTCCGATATTCGGAGCCATTATGGGTGTCATGTACGGACCATCGGCTTTTCTATGGATTGTATTTGGTACTATTTTTGCGGGAGCTGTCCATGATTATCTTTCGGGTATGCTTTCGCTTCGAAATGGAGGCGCCTCTCTTCCCGAAATAGTCGGACAGCAACTGGGAAATAAAGTAAAAAATGTGATGCGCGTCTTCGCGTTGCTTCTGATGATTCTTGTAGGAGCGGTGTTTGTGTATAATCCCGCCGATCTTTTGGCTATGCTTACCCCGGCTTCCTTGGACAAAATATTTTGGATTATCCTCATTTTCGCGTATTACATGGCGGCGACCCTTCTACCGGTGGATAAATTAATTGGAAAACTCTATCCGGTCTTTGGAGTAGCTCTCCTTTTTATGGCACTTGGGATCATGGTGATGCTATTTGTCCATTCCGAGAGTGTGCCGGAAATCTGGAATCAATTCTACAATCACAAACCAGATCCGGAAGCTAATCCCATTTTCCCGATGATGTTTGTCTCCATAGCATGTGGAGCCATATCAGGTTTTCACGCCACTCAAAGTCCCATGATGGCACGCTGTCTTAAAAGTGAGAAATATGCTCGGCCGGTATTTTATGGAGCAATGGTTTCGGAAGGGATCGTAGCTCTGATTTGGGCAGCGGCGGCCGTTGCATTTACGGGGGGATACTCTGAGCTTGATGAGTTCCTTGGCAATGGGTCTCCGGCATTGCTTGTCGACCGCCTTTCCCGTTCATGGCTTGGCACTTTCGGAGGGATATTGGCAATTTTGGGAGTAATTGCAGCTCCGATCACTTCAGGCGACACCGCTCTTCGGTCGGCCAGATTAATTGCCGCTGATTTCATGGGGATTCCACAACAAAAAATATCTCGTCGAATGTTGGTTTCCATTCCCATATTTGCACTTTGTTTTGTCATCATGCTTTTACCTTATGATGCTCTTTGGCGATATTTTGCGTGGTGTAATCAGGTCTTATCAGTATTTACCCTTTGGGCTATCACGGTTTATCTTGCAAAAAATTCCAAACCCTATATCATCACCCTGATTCCGGCCTTATTTATGACATGCGTCACCGTCACTTATATCTGTTTTGCGCCCGAAGGACTTGGCATAATAACGGATAGTTTATGGGGGGTACGCATCAGCTATGAAACTTCAATCGGGGTGGGATTAGTGGTGGCCGGTGCGATGCTGTTTATGTTCAGCCGCTATGTTCGTTTGCGTCAAACATCAGTTCTTACTCTCGAAAAGGAATGAATTTAATCGAAAGCATCACGACCGCAACAGATTTCTATAATCTGCATTCGCACACTCAATTTTGCGACGGCCACGCTTCGATGGAGGAGATGGCCAAAGCAGCTGTTGAACTCGGTATGGAGCATTATGGCTTTTCGCCACACTCTCCCATTATAATTGACTCTCCATGCAATATGACTCGGAAATCGGTCGATAGTTATTTGGGAGAAGTCACCCGATTACAAGAAAAATTTGGTGATAAAATCCGGCTCTACCCGGCAATGGAGATTGATTTTCTCAGCCCCGACTTCGGTCCTCATCTTGACTATTTTCAGAAATTACCTCTGGATTATAGTCTTGGTTCTGTCCATTTTGTTCCTAATCAAGATGGTTTTCCAATAGATTGCGACGGAAGCTCGGAGCGTTTTCTTAAAAATCTTCGCGACGGATTTGCCGGGGATCTCCGATACGTAGTGGAAAAATATTTTGAACAGGTGTTAACCATGATTGAAATAGGAGGTTTCAATGTTCTCGCTCACCCCGATAAAATAGCTCAAAATGCAGTTAAAGCAACTCCGGATATAGAATCCGAATCCTGGTATGCAGCCCTTATGGATGATCTGGTGCGTATGGCGGTCGACAGTGACCTGACTATCGAAATCAACACTAAATATCTCCATGAGAAAAAACGTTTCTTCCCGGCAACGCGATGGTGGGATCTTCTGTTGACTTATAAAGCAAAAATAGTCGTTGACAGTGATGCTCATCGACCCGAAAAAATTAATGAAGGACGCCCGGAAGCGTTTCAAATGTTACGGGAGAAAAAAATCTTAAATTGATATTTTTAGATTTACCGTTAATCTCAAATACACAAACTCTTATGAATATAGGTGACAAATTTCCCGATTTCCTGGGCCGCGATGCCCAAGGAAATGAAATTAGACTTTCTAATTTTCCAGGGAAAAAATTTATAATTTATTTTTATCCCAAAGACAATACTCCCGGATGCACAGCCGAGGCATGTTCGCTGCGCGATGGGTACGAGGAATGGACAAGAAAAGGCTATGTTGTAATAGGAGTGAGCAAAGATTCAGAAGCAAGCCATCAGAAATTTGCAGATAAGTATTCTCTGCCATTCATATTAATAGCTGATACAGAGCATCGTTTATGCGAAGAAGTGGGTGTCTGGAAACTTAAAAAAATGGCCGGCAGAGAATATATGGGTATCGTACGCACTACATTCGTAGTTGACCAAAATCAGGATATAACTCTTATTATCAACAAGGTAAACACTAAGAACGCTTCTTCACAACTCGCCGATGCTCTCGAAAGCTGATCCCATACTGAGTGTCATTGTTCCTACATACAATGCCTCGCCGTATATCCGTCAGGCTGCTCAGAGCGTTTTGACCCAGTCGTTGGGTGACCTTGAGCTTATCTTCGTGGACGATGTCTCGACTGATGACACACGGGCTATTTGCCAACAAATAGCCAAGACCGACACACGCATCCATCTTATTGGTCTTGACAGAAACGGGGGACCTGGAAGAGCTCGCAACCGAGGATTGGATATAGCCCGAGGGAAGTATGTCACTTTCCTTGATGCGGACGACCGTGTCTGTCCGGATGCCTACCGGAATATGGTAGCGACAGCCAATAAGTATGGGGCCGACATAGTGCGTGGAGCGATGGGGGACTTTTTCAGTGACTCCGAGAAGCCCGAAAGCGTAGCTAAAGTACCGCCTTTCACAGAAAAACATGTCATTGTCTCAGAGCCTGCGCGTCTACGTCTCATGGCTCTTCAGACTTTCGCTCCACCGCTGCGCGACGACGAAAACCTATATTTTGGGGGAAGCGTCTGCAACGCTATTTTCCGACGCGAGATGATTGAAGAAGCTAACATCCGTTTTACGGAAACCCCACACGCCATGAGCGAGGATTATCTTTTCAGCTTCAGTGCCTTATTGGCAGCGAAAAAAGCAGTGATCGTCCCCAATCTTGTCTATAATTATAGGAAGGTACCCACTTCGCGCTGCAAACTCCCCCGACTTGACACACTGGACCGATCGTTGCATTCGGCAGAAGTGATGGATAGCATGATTGCGGAAGCCGGATTTCCCTCTCAAGCCCGGCTATACGCCATGCGCTTCGCCATCGATATTACTCGAGCCTTTACCAAGGTCATACTGCTTTCATCCCTTTCAGAAATAGAGAAAAAGGGATGGTTCGAACGCAGTATTCACCATCCTATGCTTCGTCGTTGCCATGAGAATTTCCCGGTAGAGCAACTTTCGTTCATGCACCGTGCGGCTTTCCGCGCGTTTACGGACGGCAATTACCGAATGACGATGCTGCTTCTACGCTTGCGCGAACTACTGCGCCAGTTTCACAACAAATAACCAGTGCCAAATATGAAAACAGAAGTGACGCGACTCGAAAAAATCAAGTCGCGTCATATATTTTTTCAGTTTACCGTTTTATTATTCTTTATAATCCATCATAGGAAGGGGAGCAGGAACCACCTCCCCAGGAATTATATATCCCTTTTCATCTCTCTTCTTGGCTTCGACAGTCTGAGCTTTCCTCATCTCAAGATTTTTCCGGAATTGCTCATATTGAGCCGGAGTCAAAATTTTTTTCATCTCCTTCAAATAGGACTCTCTAATTTTTTCTTTTTCTTTCTTCTGTTTTTCCTGGAGCTTTGCAATCTTGGATTTGCGATCAGACTTTGCTTTCTCAAGTTTTTCTTTTTGTGCATCGGTCAATTGAATGCCCGCAAACAGATTGGCCTTTTCTCCTCGCTTAAATTGTCCTTTCTTCTTATGACAATCTCGCTGATGTCCATTACACTCTCGTTTTACTTCGTCTGCAGACGGAGTGGCAACCATAGAAATTCTACGGTCAGAAGCCACCCCCTTATCGGCACGATGTCGTTGACTCTTATAGGGATTGGGGATAGACTCACCGGATAAATTCCGAGGAGCTTTCGATTCATTTTGTGCGAAAGAAGGGAAGGCTGCCAGGGATAGACAAGCTATCGACAAAGCCAAAATAGTTTTTTTCATATTATTAAATTTATGTGAATGAATATTTAATATTAGCGGTTTCGTCTATCTTTGCTTCTTTGACAGATTTTACGACCAAAAAGTTTAATTGACCATAAAAAAACCTTCCAAACACTCCGGACTCGGACTTCACCATAATATGTTTATGGGAGAGAGTTAAGGAATTTCAGAATTTCTTTAGGATTGCTAACAACATGATCTGCAAAAGCTTTTCGCAATTCGGAAACAGGGCGAAATCCCCATGTCACGCCTATAGATTCCACACAAGCACGCCGAGCAGTTTCAATGTCGACAGCTGAATCGCCGACATATAGCACATCGCGTTTGGGGGTAGGACAACGACGCAAGATTGAGAATATGATTGATGGATCCGGCTTGACAGGCCGATCGGGTATTTGCCCCATCACGGCCTCAAACTTAATATCAGGGAAAAAAT
The DNA here is from genome assembly GCA_964574285.1 of uncultured Sangeribacter sp. Taxonomy (GTDB): domain Bacteria; phylum Bacteroidota; class Bacteroidia; order Bacteroidales; family Muribaculaceae; genus Lepagella. The sequence continues at coordinate 7,564 of CAZNMC010000024.1, forward strand.
GAGCAATAATCTTCTCTGCCGCAGCCTGATATTTATTGGTCGCCACAGCTAATTTAATTCCCTTTTCGGAAAGCGATGTGAGCAGTTCGGGAATCCCCGGATAGGGCAAAGTCGTGTCAGTACAATGCTCATCGTAATGGTGACGAAAATGATCCAAAAGGGTATCTATTGTTTCGGGGGAGACATCGGGTTGGGCTCTTTCCATGAGTTTTCGGACTCCATTTCCTACCATATAATTATAGGCCGAGAGAGGATGCTCGGCAAATCCCATTTGCTTCAGAGCATAATTTGTAGAACTTCCGAGATCAGTAATTGTATTCAGAAGAGTTCCATCTAAGTCAAAAATGACAAGTTGTTTCATAGAAATTGGTTTATAGAATACAACTAAGGGTTATGGGTTTTAAACACCATAATAATTAAAAGGGATATCCAATAGAGAAATGAAAGCTTGAATCCCGCTTCCATTGAGGATTAAGCAGAGGCCATGGGTCAGCACCCCGAGCCGGATTGTGAGCCTTCATACCTAAATCGAAACGAAGAAGGAAATAATTAAAATCCAATCGGATGCCGGCACCATAGGAGGCTGCAATCTGTTTGTAGAAACTATTGAAATGGAACATTCCACCGGGCTGATTGGGATAATCGTGAATAGTCCAAATATTTCCTGCATCGACGAAAAGTCCCAATTCCACCACCCAAAATAACTTTGCTCGATACTCTACTGAAGTCTCAAAACGAATATCACCGCATTGATTGATAAAATTTGTGACAGAATTTGTTCCGTCGAAGGAACCGGGGCCAAGCGTTCGGACGGCCCAGCCTCTGACTCCGTTGGCCCCTCCACCATAAAAGCGTTTCTCAAAGGGGAGAATCGAAGAGTTGCCGTAAGGGACTCCAATTCCAAATCCTATATGCCAGGCTAAAGACTGTCGACTATCAAAAATATGAAAAGCGCCATAGTCAAACTCCATTTTGAAATATTGGGAATATCGAATCCCAAAAATCTTGTAGGGATCTTCATGAAAATCGGGTCGATGATTGATGATGCTATTGAGGGCAAAAAGGATATTTCCAGCAATTTCTGCGTTGACTCTTATGGTATAGACGTTTCTTTGGGGCGAACGTGTCCAAGGAAATTCACGGCGTTTATTGGTATGATAGAAACTATATCCCATGCGCATGATGAAGTGATCTTCGTAGCTATAGCGCAAAAGCGGATTGTCAGGAGCTATTTGATCCAGAAAATCATTGGTGCTCTCGGGGAGATATACATAATTAATGTCTACTAAAGTAAAAGTGTGGCGATTACGGCTTAGACGCTCCATCCACTTATAAGCCCAGCCGGCAGTGGCTATAATCCGAGTGTATTCAGGTCTTTCCTGGTAATTGAGTGAAACATTCAGCTCTGTGGTAGCCATAATTTTTCGCTTAAAGTTCTCACGCAACAGGGGCGCTTTGAACTTAGGGAAATTTATTGCCATCTCCCCGGAGAGTTCCATGTATTTATTATGAATAAAGCCGTTAAGATTTCCGCTGATTGATTCGTAAGCACCACGCACTTTTGCCGTGAGGGTTTCGGATCCTTTGCCGATGTTGCGGTGAGTGTAGGAAACTCCGGCAGCCACTCCGAGATCACCTTCGGAATTTGTGCCTTCAAGTTCAAAGGACACACTTTGACTCTTTTCAGGAGTCAACAATACGTAGACGTCCAGTAAACCAATCTTATCGTTAACATCTATAGGAACAAATCGGATATTTGTAAATTTTAAAATGTTCAATCGCCCCAACGCCTGATAAGTACGATTAACGGCCGATTCACTATAAGGACTTCCGACACGCATAAAACAATTTTCATACAAAACCGAGGGTCGAAGATATTTCTTTTCACCATAAAACACCTGAATATCTTTATAATCCACGGTATCAATGGAAGCAATATCAGATAAGTTATCCTGGAACACAGGATCGTAGTCAGTGATAAATTTTATGGAACGAATAAGAAACTCCCGATGCCGGGCTACCGTTTGTGTGACTCCAGATGCAACCTCCGGATGCCGGACTGACATTGTCAAGTCCACATCAAAACTGCCGGCAGTCGTGTCGGCATTAAATGTGATATATTCCTTATTAAAGGCGAAATACCCTTTGTTTCTCATGTAGCGGGTTATAATATCGCGCTGTGTGTCGAGAAGTGATAAGTCCAGGTTATCTCCGGGGCGAACAGTGAAATGCACGGAGTCGCCCATTATCAGCTCTCGTAGTGAATCGGTCGGGAAAGAATAGTCAATTGATTTAATAACATGAGGACGTCCGGGAAAGAGTCTATAGTCGACGTTCATTTTTTTCTTGGACACATTTGCAATGGTCTCAGCTTCCACCCGAGCATTCAGATAACCTTTGTTTTGAAGAGCTCGTTTGAGTTGGGAAATTCCTTGCTCGGTCAAAACAGAATCATAAATTACCGGTGCTTCCCCAATTTTACGCAAAAATCGATTAATCCATTTGGTGGTATCTTTTCCCGAAAGATTATAAATACCCAATGCCCATTTTGCACTCCAAAGCATCCGATGGTTTGGTTGCTGGCGGATATAAGCTTGCATCTCAGTCTGATTTATCTCTTGTGTAGAATCTCCAACCGAGATTGATACGCGATCAAGCATAAGCTCTCCTTCCGGAACGTGGCGAGTGGAACTGCAAGAACTCAAGACAACGACCGGAATGAGAACCAAAATATAGATTAAACGACTGAGACCGGTTCTCTCCATTTCAACTTGCGAAATTACGAAATTTTTGTCATGCACCAAAAATTAAGTAACTTCGTTGTCAACTTCCAAACCCTTCCACATGATTAGTCTCACCTTTATTTGGCATGATTGTTTTCTGCTTCAAACTCCGGAAGCAGCAATCGTTTTTGATTTTTGGAAAGATGGTCGGTGCCGAGCTGCCAGTCCCGAGCTACCCAAGTTCCTCAATCTTATTGATGCGCACACTCCGCTCTACGTATTGGTCAGTCACCATCATAAAGACCATTTCAATCGGAGCATCTTTTCCTGGGAAACCGTACATCCCAACATTCGATACATTATCAGCGAAGACACCCGCCGAAGTGTAGGCCATTTATTTAGAGCTGAAAGCATATATACCGGTTTTAAACCTTCCCGCGAAAAAATCACCGTTCTTCAACCCGGAGACAGCTTCAGGGACTCCCTGTTGTCTGTCAAAGCATTTGGATCGACCGACATCGGTAACTCTTATTTACTGACACTGCCGGATAAGAGAACCGTATTTCATGCAGGCGACCTCAACGCATGGGTCTGGAAAGATGAATCCACCTCGGAAGAAATTGAAGAAGCTCTAAACAATTTTTCTGCAATCCTTGATAAAATAACCCTTGAAGCCCCACAAATAAATATCGCCTTGTTTCCGGTTGATTCAAGATTGGGACGCGACTATTGGGAAGGAGCATCAATGTTTGTCAGAGCTATCGATGTCGAACATTTTTTTCCGATGCACTTTTGCCTGGCAGAGTCTGACGAAGAGCTCTCGGAGAGAATCATAGCGGCATCCAAGTTCCAACATTATGCTAATCCTATTCATGGGGATTACATAGCTCTGACATCGCCCTACTCTTCATTTGCCACTTCATAACGGCCTTATACAGGCACCAAAATGCACACATTGCGGATTTTTGTGCAATTTCATACCCTATATTTCTATAATTGTCGGAAAAGTACTATCTTTGCAGCCGGCTTGGTTGCCAAAAGGATAAATATTGTCTTTAGAAAAACAAATCCTCACACAAAAAATATAACCGAGACCGATTTTCTCTCCACAGCTATATGTGACACAGAAAATAATTATAAACCACATAAACTTTCCAGTATTATGAGTTTGAATATCATTGTGCTTGCTAAGCAAGTGCCTGATACAAGAAATGTGGGCAAAGATGCCATGAAAGCAGACGGCACCATCAATCGCGCCGCGCTTCCCGCTATCTTCAACCCCGAAGACCTCAACGCTCTCGAACAGGCACTCAAGCTCAAAGAAATGTATCCCGGCTCAACCGTTACATTGTTGACAATGGGTCCGGGTCGCGCAGCAGAAATTATCCGTGAGGGACTCTATCGCGGTGCAGATGGAGGTATCGTACTTTCAGACCGCGCTTTTGCCGGAGCTGATACGCTTGCCACCTCCTACGCTATCAGTGCTGCAATTCGCAAGATCGGCAAATACGACCTTATAATTGGTGGTCGCCAGGCAATCGATGGTGACACTGCACAAGTTGGTCCGCAAGTAGCCGAAAAACTTGGGTTACCACAAGTGACCTATGCAGAGGATATTATCTCAGCTGAAGATGGCCATGTGCTGGTGAAACGTCGCATAGAAAGCGGTGTTGAGACTGTTAAAGCTCCAATGCCTCTTGTTGTCACTGTTAACGGCTCAGCTGCCCCTTGTCGTCCAAGAAATGCAAAAGCTCTGCAGAAATATAAATATGCCGCAGCTCCCTCTGAATTGACCCCGGAGGATACACGCAAACCCTTGATTGAAAAACGCCCCTATCTTTCCATTGGTGAATGGAATGCTGAATTTGTAGGTGCGGATCTTTCACAATGCGGTCTTGCAGGCTCCCCTACTAAAGTTAAAGCCATCGAGAACGTCGTATTCACTGCCAAAGAAGCACGTGAAATTCCCAACACCGACGAAGAACTCGAGAATCTCATCAAAGAACTTATAGCCAACCACACAATCGGCTGATTATAATTAACACACTTCAAAACAATGGCAGACCAAAACAATCTTATCGTTTATTGCGAATTTGAAGATGGCAAAATCGCCGATGTCAGTCTTGAACTCCTCACCAAAGGTCGGCAATTGGCCGATGAATTAGGAGTGAAACTCGAAGCTGTCGTGGCCGGTGATAATCTCAAAGATATAGAAAAGCAAATTTTCCCTTATGGAGTAGACACAGTCTACAAAGTAGAGGATTCACGACTTTATCCCTATACATCTCTTCCTCACTCATCAATCCTTATCAATCTTTTCCGCGAAATCAAACCTCAGATAGCTTTTATGGGGGCAACCTCCATCGGTCGTGACCTTGGCCCTCGGGTAAGCTCATGCTTACATTCCGGTCTAACTGCAGACTGCACAAGCTTGGAAATCGGAGACCATACCGATCCCAAATCCGGTGAGAGCTATCAGAACCTTCTCTATCAGATTCGTCCGGCATTTGGAGGCAACATCGTTGCTACAATTGTCAATCCGGAATGTCGCCCCCAGATGGCAACCGTGCGCGAAGGGGTGATGAAGCGTGAAGTGCGCGATTCCAACTACGTCGGCAAAGTTATTGATCTCGATGTCAATAAATATACCAAGCCTGAAGACTTCTGTGTTGAAATCATCGACCGACACATTGAAAAATCAAAAGTTAATCTCAAAGGTTCTCCCATTATCGTAGCCGGAGGATATGGCGTCGGTAGCAAAGAAAACTTTGATCTGCTTTATCAACTTGCCGACACACTTGGTGCAGAAGTAGGAGCCAGCCGTGCTGCCGTAGATGCCGGATGGGCTGACCATGACCGTCAGATTGGTCAGACAGGCGTTACAGTCCGTCCAAAGCTCTACATCGCCTGCGGAATATCCGGTCAGATCCAACACATCGCCGGTATGCAGGATTCCTCAATTATCATTTCGGTCAATTCCGACCCGAACGCCCCCATCAATACGATTGCCGACTATGTCATCACCGGCAAGATTGAAGACGTTCTACCTAAACTTATCAAGTATTACAAAAAGAATTCAAAGTAAGCCATGGCTAACTTCTATACTGACAACCCCGCGCTTAAACTCCATCTCTCACATCCTATGATGGAGAAAATTGTCGAGCTAAAAGAAAGAAATTTTGCCGACGCTGACAAATATGATTATGCGCCGCAAAACTTCGACGACGCTATGGATTCATACGACAAAGTCCTTGAAATTGTCGGTGAAATCTGCGGCGACATAATTGCTGAAAACGCAGAAGACGTTGATCATAATGGTCCGCGTGTAGAAAACAGTCGGGTCATTTATGCCGATGGCACTAAGAAAAATCTTGACGCATGCCGCAAGGCCGGTTTAATGGGCATGTCGATGCCTCGCAGACTGGGCGGACTCAACTTTCCCATCACCCCCTACATTATGGCCGCTGACATCGTAAGCCGTGCGGATGCTGGGTTTGAAAACCTCTGGGGACTGCAGGATTGTGCAGAAACTATCTATGAAGTTGCCTCTGAGGAGCAAAAAGAGAAATATATTCCTCGCGTTTGCGCCGGAGAAACTATGTCGATGGATCTCACCGAACCGGATGCCGGTTCTGATCTGCAATCCGTTATGCTCAAAGCTACTCAAAAAGAAGACGGCTCATGGGTGCTCAACGGTGTAAAACGCTTCATCACAAACGGCGACAGCGATATTCATCTGGTGCTTGCTCGTTCGGAAGAAGGTTCAAAAGACGGACGTGGACTGTCGATGTTCATCTACGACAAACGAAACGGCGGAGTGAACGTTCGACGCATTGAAAACAAAATGGGTATCAAAGGTTCACCCACTTGCGAACTTGTGTATAAGGATGCTCCCTGTGAGCTCGTGGGCTCACGTCGTCTTGGACTCATCAAATATGTGATGGCACTTATGAACGGTGCTCGCCTTGGAATTGCCGCTCAATCTGTTGGCTTAAGCGAGGCCGCTTATCGCGAGGCGCTTGCTTACGCTAAAGAGCGTACTCAGTTTGGCAAAGCTATTATCACTTTCCCCGCCGTGGCTGAGATTCTGTCCCTAATGAAAGCAAAGCTCGATGCCTCTCGCACACTGCTCTATGCTTGTTCGCGAGCAGTCGATATGTATAAAATCTACGATGACATAGCCAAAGAGCGCAAACTTGAGCCGGAAGAAAAAACCGAACAGAAATACTATAGCAAACTTGCCGACGCTCTAACGCCCCTGGCAAAGGGCATGACCTCGGAGTTCTGCAATCAAAACACTTATGATTGCATCCAAATTCATGGTGGGTCAGGCTTTATGAAAGACTACGCATGCGAACGTCTCTATCGCGATGCAAGAATTACTTCAATATACGAAGGCACAACCCAACTTCAAGTCGTAGCCGCCATTCGCCACGTCACAACCGGGACTTATGCCAACTACATCGCAGAATTGGAAAAGACCGAAGTGTGTGCAGAAGATCAGGAAATCAAGAATATTCTTGTAATGATGACTCAGCAATATGTAGATGCTGTCGAAGCTGTGCAAGGATTGAAGAATTCAAATTATACCGATTTCATGGCACGCCGGATGGTAGAAATGGCTGGACATATTATCATGGGCTATCTGCTCCTCGACGACACTCAGAGAGATTCTGAAGTGCGCCGTTCACTTCGTGTATATGTCAAATATGGACAAGCAGAAGTTGCCAAACACGCTGATTTTATTGCCAACTTCCGTCCCGAACAAATGGAAAACTATCTATATTCTGAATAATTGAGAATGAACTGATTGATAAGGGTGTTTCAAATTCAGAATTTGAAACACCCTTATACTATCCTTCTAAACTGACTTCACCTAAAATTTGAGTCTATGCAAGCTGAATATAAAGAATCCTATTTCCTATCTGCCGGAGAAGTGAACGCCGAAGGAGAAATGTCTATTCCTCTACTCACTTCTAAAATCATCGATATTGCCACGGCACATGCCAATTCGCTGGGAATTGGCAATCCCGATATGGGGGCGTTGGGATTCGGATGGGTGTTGTCCCGACTCACCATTGAGATGAATCAATGGCCTATTGCTAATCATTCTTACTCAATTACTACCTGGATTGAAGATTGGAACCGGCATTTCTCAATGCGTTGCTTTATGATTGCCGACGAAAAAGGAAACCCATTGGGGTACGCACGCTCAATCTGGATGGTAATGGACACAGTCAAACGGGAGAATGCAGGTCTTTCTCATCTTAATCTGCCCAAAGAGATGATATCAACCCGCGAGTGTCCGATCGCTCGCCAAACAAAACATTTAGGTATCCTTCCATCGGAAATAGACGTGTCAGAAAAACATAATTTCCTTATTGCTACTTTCCCTCCGCGCAAATATACATTCAAATATTGCGACATCGATTATTACCGGCATGTCAACACGGTTCGATACGTGACCCTGTTACTTAATCAATTTCCCTTAGAAACCTACGATCACTTTTCAGTGCGCCGAATCGAGCTAAACTTCCTCCATGAAGCTCACTACGGCCAAGAAGTCATGATCTTAACTTCGGGTCAAAACAACCCGACTCCTACTTATAGTCTAACATTTACTGCAGCAAAAGACTTCAACTTACAGTCAGCTAAGACCCCGATGTTGTTTGCAAGAATATTTTTCACTAAGCGCGACAATCATTCTTAAGATTCTTTCTCCATCAGTTCAAGCAGCCGCATTTCTGTCTCATCCAGTTCCTCCCGAATCGCTTCAAGACGCATTCCCAATTCACCAATACGATTGTGATCTTGCAATCCCGAGTTAAGCTCCATCTCCACATCTGTCTTTTCAGACTCCAAAATTTCAACTTTCCTCGACAGTTCTTCCATCTCCCGCTTCTCCTTAAAAGTCAATTTTGGTTTCTGAGTCCGACGGTTTTCTCTATATGAAGACGAGGAAGCAACAATCTTTCGTGCAACTTGTTGCTTTTCTTTCTCTTCAGCTGCTACCACCTCCCGATAAGTGGTGTAATCACCCGGAAAATCCCGAACCTCTCCATCTCCTTTAAAAACAAATAGATGATCTACAATCCTATCTAAAAAGAACCGGTCATGACTTACCACTATCAGACATCCTTTAAAATTAGCAAGATATTCCTCCAACACCGTTAGCGTCATGATGTCAAGATCATTAGTAGGCTCATCAAGTATAAGGAAATTTGGTCGGTGCATTAACACAGTAGCCAAATAAAGCCGACGTCGCTCACCCCCGCTTAACTTATAGATATATTTCTGTTGCTGCTCAGGAGAGAAAAGAAAACGAGACAGAAACTGAGATGCCGACAAACGTGTGTGTTCATCTATGGTTACTTCTTCAGCTATTTCCCTCACTGCGTCAATAACTTTCTTTTTTTCATCAAAATCTGTCAACCCGGCCTGACTGTAATATCCCCATCGCACAGTTGAACCGATATCAAAATATCCCGCATCGGGCTTCAATACTCCCAAAAGTAGTTTGAGAAAAGTGGTCTTCCCGACCCCATTATCACCCACTATTCCCACACGCTCATAACGAGCAAAATTATAATTCCAATCTTTTATAATAGGAAAATCGCCAAATGATTTACTTACTCCGACAGCCTCAAAAATCTTTGACCCTATATAGGTGGACTTCACGTCCAAGTTAACATTTCGCTCTCGAAGGTCGACACGACTGCGTTCCTCTAATTTATGGAAATTATCAATACGATATTTCGCTTTCGACCCACGGGCCTGTGGGGTGCGACGCATCCATTCCAACTCAGTCCGCAGAAGATTCTTAACCGTAGCAAGCTCGGCGGTGAGATTATTCATCCGTTCCTCGCGTTTAGCTAAATAATAAGAAAAATTTCCATCGTAAGTAAAAAGCTGACTTCGATCTATTTCCATAATTTTAGAACACACCCTATCAAGGAAATACCGATCATGAGTCACCATCAACAACGCTATCTTCTTACGTGACAGATAATCTTCAAGCCATTCAATTACCCCAATATCAAGATGGTTAGTCGGTTCATCTAAAAAGAGAAGCTCTGGATTCGAAAGAATCACTTTCGCGATAGCCACTCTTTTGCGCTGACCACCCGACAAAGTTTCCATTTTAGCGGTTAAATCCCTAAGACCTAACGACCCCAAAAGCGAGGCAGCCCTATCTTCTATATTCCAATCCTCACCAGCTTGAGCATCTGGAGGTATAACCGCCTCTATGACGGTGGCATCAGAATCAAACTGCGGATCCTGTTCCAAATAACCAACCTTTAGGTCATTTCTAAAAACAACCGCTCCAGCGTCCGGACTTTCTTTTCCGGCCAATATGCTCATCAAAGTAGATTTCCCCGCACCGTTTTGAGCAACTAATCCGATTTTATCACCTTGATATATACCAAATGTGACATCGGAAAATAAGAGCCTGTCGCCAAAAGATTTTGTCAAGCCTTCTACCTGAAGATAACTCACCATAATAAAGGATCTTTTTAAGGACTTAGAAACACACTCACCGCCGAATTACAAAAGTAGATCCCGGCGGTGAGTGAATAAATACGACGATTTACAACGCTGCAATTACCTCAATCTCCACCAAAGCCTTTTTAGGAAGCTCTTTGACAGCAAAAGCACAGCGTGCAGGATATGTTTTTTTGAATTTTTCACCATAAACTTCATTCATTGGTCCGAAATATTCCATATCTGCAAGAAAGACGGTAGTTTTTACTACATTATCCAATGTTGCACCGGCTTCCGCCAAAATTGCTTCAATATTTTCAATCGACTGACGGGTTTGAGCTTTAATATCCGAAGGCATTTCACCTGTTTCGGCATTAATTGGCAACTGACCACTCACAAAGATAAGATTGCCGGTTTGCACAGCCTGACTGTAAGGACCGATTGCGCCAGGAGCTTTGGAAGAATTAAGTTCTTTTTTCATGATATTTTATATTTATTTTGAGGAATAACATTTCAAATAAGAGAACCACAAACCGATTCAAAATGTTTCTACCGCAAAATTAGCAAATCCACCCATTATTTCCAACTCTCTTTTCAGATTTCCCGCACCATCCCTCGCCACGTGAGAACATCCTTTCAAAGTCCTACGAAGATGGATCATCTTCCGATCTGACATGAACCCCTATTAAAAAATTTTGAGTATATTATTTAGGTCCAAAAGTGGGCTAAAAATTAATAAAAGACACCCTAAAACCCATAATAATACAAACAAAATGTTAAGCAGATAATAGCTATCTACCTAACATTCAGTGCTTTATTTTTGAGCCGCGAGTGGGACTCGAACCCACGACCTTTTCGTTACGAATGAAATGCTCTACCAACTGAGCTATTGCGGCTTTCAATTTCGATGCAAAGGTAGGAAAAATTTCCGATTTTACCAAATTCTCCTTCTATTCCCAAAAGCATTTATAGTAAAAAAAGACAGAAGAAGTCCGTGGTTTTAGGCCACGGACTCCGAGAAAAGATTGAATCTATGAATGTTGTTCTAATCTCTTGCGAGTTTGATTTCTATAATCTGATATTTATTTCTGAGTGAAGATTACGATGCGGTTCCAGTCGTTAGTGCTATAGGGTTGTACGTCTGAACCATCATATTTCACTGTGAGACGGCTACCATCGATTCCGTATTTCTCAACCAATGCATTGCGAACGGCGTCGGCACGTTGTTTTGAAAGTTCCATGTTGTATTCAGAAGTACCGGTATCCTTGTCGGCATAACCAACGATGGTTACATTTTCTTTCGGATTAGCCTTCATCCATTCAGCCATATTGTAGACATTTACTTCTTCAGTTGGCATGATTTCATAAGAGTCGATCAAGAAGCGAACTGTGGTCATAAGAGGTGCATTTACACAATCTTTCTGTACTGTAGGTTCGGGGCAAGGAAGCTGGCTCTGAAGAGCTGCGATTTGCTGACCGGCACCGAGAAGTTCTGCACGGAGGTTATTAACTTCTCCATTGAGAGATGCGATTTTGCTCATGTAGTCACACTGGTTGAAGGTATCCCAACCGCGGCCACCAATATTGAAGTTGAAGCCACCAACTGCTGCGACATTTGTTTCAACGGGACGACCGAATGCACAAAGGTTCCAGTTATCGCCATAGAATGAAGCGCGCATTTCAGCAAAGAAGTCAACATATTTGCAAAGACGGAAACGAAGTTGAACACCGGCTGTCACAGGAAGAGTCCAGTTGTTGGTCTTCTTTTCACCATTTTCGCGATAGATATTTGTTCCTTCTGCAGGGTTGCCTTTGGCATCACGAACATTCCACAGATAGTCGCCACCAAGGCCAATAAAAGGAATAACACTTACAGGACGATTGGGGTTAACTCCAGCGATTGAATTACACATATCCCACATGAGCTCTAGATTGAGTTGAGCGTGATTTGCTTTCGACCATCCGTTGTAATGATTTCCGGCGATGGGATTGTTCCAGTGGAGAGAACCTCCGAGGGCGTTGAAACGCAAGCCCAAATAAGGAGAGAACCAACGGCCGACACCGAAATTATAAACTGCGGTCATGTTATGGCGGTTTACAACTGGACCGCTAACCTTAGTGCCGTCTCCTCTCTCTACGAAAGGCTGATTAATACCTGCGCCAACCTGAATGAACCAGTTGTTGCGCCAGTTAGAATAATAGTGGTTTGTGTTATCGCAGTTAAACTCAGTCACTGTGACTGCATCTTCTACGAATGCCTCTTGGGCGTTGGCTGCGGGTGCCATGGCAAACATGCCTGCCCCGAGGGCTGCTAAGCAGTAAAGATTTTTAGCTTTCATAATCTAACCTTTTTAAGAAATAATAAATTTGTTTTTGTAATTTTACTTTCATAACACTGCGGTTTTTCTTTTGGTTCATTTTGTAGGTTGAGATTATTTCATTAATTTCGCAATTGCTTGCTAAAAAAAGCTGCTTAAGTGCTATCTTAAAATTACTTAAAGGTTCCAAAAAAATTTACACAAATCGAAATTTAGTGTCAAGATTTATGAAAAAAAAGCTAAAGATTTATGGGTTGACCATCTCCGACGAATCGCGTTTGCGACGCATCGCCCGAATTGGGATGCCCTTATGGCTTTGGATTTTTTTTGGTTTGGCAACTTTTGCAGTAGTTTTGTCAGTGGCCATTCTTTTGCTCGCCTATACTCCTTTGGGTAAAATTGTACCAGGATCTTTTGCAGAAGTTGACAGAGAACTGACAATGGAAAATATCCTCCGCCTTGATTCTCTCCAAGATATGTATGAAAAAGACCGCGATTATTTGAAAAATATTCTTACAATATTTGACACTGACCGCGAACCGACTGATTCGGCTGCTCTTGTAGTGAATCCTCGCCCTATGACCGTCGACTCATTAATCAGTCGTTCTCCCGAAGAGGAGAAATTTATTCGCATGATGGAACAGCGAGAAAAATATAGCTTGTCCATTTTAGCTCCATTGGCCGCTGAAGGTATGATTTTTACGCCTCTCAGTGATGAAAGCATAATCACAGCAGAAAGTCGCAAAAAAAACCGAGCAGAGGTAATCGTGACCTCCGAAAGCCCTGTGGGATCAATCGCCGATGGAATTATTATAGATACATATCAATCCCCTTCGACCGGTGGAAACACGGTTATTATTCAACACAATAACGGCTTTGCCAGTCGTATTGGTCGACTTGGCAGCCTAATGGTCAGCCGAGGCGACTATGTCCATGCCGGTCAAATTATAGCTTTTCCTCAGACGGGGCGTGGAAGAAATACTAATTTGGTTACTTTGGAAATTTGGCGCAATAGCGAACCTCTTATCCCCGCTGAGTTAATCGGCTCATAGGCATATTGAACTTTTCACTCTTCGCTTCTACCCTACGGTTTAGAAAATTTAGACACAAATGAGATTTTCTGATTTACCAATCCATACTCGAGTTGCACAATCTCTGAGAATGATGGCTGATACAAATCGGCTACCTCATGCACTTCTCATTGCAGGTCAACCCGGAATAGGGAAAATATTGCTTGCTCGCACACTGGCCCAATACGTTCACTGCACCAATCCTACCAATGGAGAGCCATGCGGAAATTGTCCCTCATGCGTGTTGCATCGCGGAATAAATCATCCGGATATGCACTTTATATATCCAGTAGTGAAAAAAGAGTCGAATCGTCCAGTGATTTCTACTGATTATCTCGAGCAATGGAAAAATTTTCTATTCGACTATCCTTATATGCCCCCTGAGGCATGGACAGAGGCTCTTGGAGCAGATAATAAGCAGCCGGTCATTTATAAAGATGAGAGTGAAGAAATTTTAAGAGTTGCCTCAATGTCGGCCTTCTCTTCGGATACTAAAATTTTTCTTATTTGGCAACCGGAAAAGATGAATGCGGAAGCTGCAAATAAACTATTGAAAATTTTAGAAGAACCTTTTGCCGACACGCTTTTCATTCTTGTCAGTAATGCACCAGGGCTTATTCTGCCTACGATCTTCTCCCGGACTTCGCGATTCAATCTGCAACGACCTACCGAGGAACAAATTGCAACTATCCTTGTCAAAGAAGGAGTAGCTCAAGATGAAGCATATATAACCGCTCGTCTTGCCGAAGGCAATATATCTCGAGCTTTGACCCAAAGTCATTCAAAAGATGAACGAAAAGAATTTGGAGAATATTTTAGGGAGTTAATGAGAAAAGCATATACTCGAGATGCTGCGGAATTAAAAACTTTGAGCGAAACCATCGCTGCGATGAAACGTGAAAAATCCCGAAGGTTTCTTGCATATTCCCTTGCTATGCTCCGCGAAAATTACATATACAACTTTGGAATTTCCCAACTTAACCGAATGACTCCCGATGAAGCCGCATTCAGCTCACGATTCGCTCCTTTCATCCATTCTGCCAATATTGAAAGACTGGAACGTGAGTTTTCCCGGGCAGAGTCCGATATAGCCCGAAATGCGAATGCAAAAATAGTACTATTCGACCTCGCTATTAAACTCATGTCGGCACTCCGAGTAGCAACTCCTTAATTAGAAATAAACCAACTAATATAATATTTTCAAGATAACAAAAAATACATTCTCAGATATGAAACCTACTCTTTTTATCCTCGCTGCCGGGATGGGCAGTCGATATGGCGGATTAAAACAGCTTGATGGCCTTGGCCCTTCAGGGGAAACTATCATGGACTATTCTGTTTTTGATGCGTTGCGTGCAGGATTTGGAAAAATTGTTTTCGTAATTCGTCACGATTTTGAAGAGGATTTTAGAAAAAAGGTTATTTCACGCTATGAAGGACATGTGCCTGTAGAAGTGGTGTTTCAAGACCTCAATAATCTTCCTGAGGGTTTTACTCCCCCTGCTGAACGCACAAAACCCTGGGGGACCGGCCACGCAGTCTTAATGGGGAAAGATGTCATTCGAGAACCATTTGCGGTAATAAATGCTGATGATTATTACGGTCCGGAAAGTTTCCAAATACTCGCGGACTTCCTCCGCGAAATGGAAGGAAAGAAAAATGAATATTGTATGGTCGGCTTCAAAATTGAAAATACTCTTAGCGAAAACGGCGGGGTCAGCCGTGGATTGTGTGAAGTCTCTCCGGAAGGCAATTTAACAGGAGTTACGGAATGCCATGGCATTCAACGCAAACCACACGGTTTAGTGCAGACTTTACCTGATGGTTCGGAAGCACCTTTCCCTTCGGGCGCAAATGTGTCAATGAATATGTGGGGGTTTACTCCTGACTACTTCGATTATTCCGAGAAAGCCTTTATTAAATTCCTTGAAAAAAATGCCGATGATCTGAAAGCTGAATTTTATATTCCATCTGTGGTCAATGACCTGATTGCCGACGGAGCAGTAACTCTCAAGGTGAAAGAAACTCCATCGAAATGGTTTGGAGTTACTTATGCTGCCGACCGTCCGGCCACCGTAGAGCAATTCAAGCATCTTGTGGATGAAAATGTTTATCCTAAAAAATTATTTTGACGAAGTTCTGATTAAACTGGATTTATAGCTTTATGGCAGACAGAATTTTAGTAACAGGAGGAACGGGGTATATTGGAAGTCATACGGTAGTTGAATTGCAACAAGCCGGCTACGACGTAGTAGTCATAGATAATTTGTCGAATTCGGACAAAAGCGTTATTAATGGCATCGAGGACATTACCGGAAAGCGTCCGGAATTCATTGAAGCCGACTGCACAGATATCTTAGCTCTACGAAAACTTTTCACAGAGTTCCCGGGCATTAAAGGGATCATTAACTTTGCTGCCTCCAAAGCGGTCGGAGAATCTGTATGTAAACCTCTGAAATACTATCGCAATAATCTGACAACTCTAATAAATCTGTTGGAACTGATGCCGGAATTTGGTGTCAAAGGGATTGTATTTTCATCCTCATGCACAGTCTATGGAGAACCCGATCACAATCCTATCGATGAATCTGCTCCAATTAAAAAAGCCACTTCTCCCTATGGCAATACCAAGCAGATATCTGAAGATATAATCACTGACTTCATCGCTTCCGGAGCGCCCGTTAAAAGTATTATACTCCGCTACTTCAACCCAATTGGAGCGCATCCATCCGGCCGTATCGGTGAACTTCCCAATGGCGTACCAAACAATCTGGTGCCATTTTTAACTCAGGCAGCTGCCGGAATCCGTCCTCAATTAACAGTGTTCGGAAATGACTACGACACCCCGGACGGATCTTGCATTCGCGACTATATTGACGTAGTGGATCTTGCCAAAGCACATGTCATCGCGATGAATCGACTGCTTTCTCCACTTGATACGGACAAGATCGAAATATTTAATCTCGGCACCGGAAACGGTTTGTCCGTCCTTCAACTTATCAATTATTTTGAAGAAGCAACCGGAGTGAAAGTTCCTTACACCATTGGAGACCGAAGAACAGGGGACATCGAAAAAATATGGGCCAATCCCGCAAAAGCTAATTCTATTTTGGGATGGAAAGCCACCACTCCCCCTCTTGAAACCCTCCGAAACGCTTGGGCTTGGCAGCAACGTATTTTGAACACCAATTCATGAAAACAGATAAGTAGAATTTAATAGGCTGTCAATAACTTTTCGAGACAGCCTATTAAATTCTACTCTTTCAGTATATATTAGGCTTCAGACTGAGTCCGGCAAATTAGTATCATCAAAGCCGGAAGCATCAGAGGGAGTCTCTCCACCTCCAGGTGTAGTATTGGCCGGAGTTGTGGATGTTGGATCTGAAGCATGAGAAAGATTGACAGGATTATTAGTTTGTGAATTTGAGTTAGAACCGGGACGTTTCAAAACGAAGATATGGCTGAGATACTTCTCTTGAATAGTCTGCATCACTTCCCAAAAATTCGGCACAAAAAGTGTACCTATTATAGCATTTAGAGCCATTCCAAAGACAATAGCTGTTCCTAATTCAATTCGACTGTTAGCCCCCGCACCCGTTGAGAAAAGCAATGGCATCGCACCAAAAACAAATGCCAATGCCGTCATCATTATGGGACGGAACCGAATTACTCCCGCGTCATGAGCCGCTTGTCGGATTGGCACACCGGCTTTTCGGAAATCCATCGCATATTCCACAATCAGAATCGCATTCTTGGCAGCCATTCCCAAAAGCAAAATCAATCCAATTTGAGTATAAATACTCACACTTTGATTCATAAAGAACACTCCAAGCATAGTGCCCAAAACTGCTATCGGCATGGCCAACACAACTGCCAGAGGATCCGTCCAACTTTCATACTGAGCAGCAAGAACCAAAATAGTCATAATGATAGCAAATATAAATACAAAGGAAATTGTGGTATGAGCCTTCGTCTCTTGATAGGCAATTCCCGTCCATGCATAACCAAAATCCTTTCCAAGAGTGGAACTAACTATTTCCTCCAAAGCCTCGATACCTTCCGATGAGCTGACATTCTTAGCAGGTGATGCGGTCAGCGATGCGGTTTGGTACATATTATAACGATTTACCGATGGAACGCCCATCACCGGCTCAATCTCTGCAAAAGAAGAGAACGGCACCATTTCTCCAGACGAATTTCGAACACTTAGTTTCAACACATCTTCTATATGACTGCGTGACTCCGCTGAAGCTTGAATATTGACCTCAAACAAACGATCAAACTCAACATAGTTATTCACATAGTCACCGCCCATATAAGCCGACAGCGCACTAAAGACATCAGAAAGAACTAACCCCTGCAATTGAACTTTGTCTCGGTCGATATTGAGTTTATATTGTGGCACAGTGCCTTGAAAAAGTGATGTCACAGAGGAAAATCGAGAATCTTTCGATGCCACATCCACTACTTCATCCAGCGCTTTTGTCAACTCCTGAGTACCCAATCCCTTGAGATCCAACAATTGCATGGACAGTCCGGAAGAGCTACCCAATCCGGGAATTGCAGGAGGATTCATACAGAAAACTATTGCCTCTTGCTGGCGCGAAGCTATTTCTTGCACATGTTTCATCACTTTGTCGATGCTGCCATCCTTTCCGCGTTCTTTCCATGGTTTTAGCATTACATTAATCGACCCCATATTAGTTCCCGAACCGCCACCCATAAAAGAGAATCCGGTGACCGCCATCACATCTTCCACCTGAGGAACTTCCTTCATAATTTCGTCTGCAAGATGATCTACAACTGCCTGTGTACGCTGCAATGAAGCGCCGGTAGGCAACTCAATGGATGTCAAAAAATAGCCCATATCCTCCTCCGGAATATAACTCGATGGCCACTTGACAAATGCCCAAAATCCCAACCCGGAAACAAGCAAGAAAATCAAAAGCATAAGACGCGGTCGTCCAAGCATTTTAGTTATAGTCCTATCGTAGACATGCAAAACTTTATCATACCCCTTATTAAACCCTTTAAAAAGGAAAAACTTTGTCGGTTTGCGAGGAGCCAAAAACAAAGCACACAGAGCTGGAGTTAAAGTCAAGGCATTGAAGCCGGAAAAAGCAGTAGATACTGCAATTGTCAATGCAAACTGTTTGTAGAGTTCACCCGTTATTCCACTGATGAAAGCTGTCGGAATGAAAACAGAGAGTAATACCAAAACCTCTCCGATAACAGGCCCGGTCAATTCCTCCATGGCTTTTATTGCAGCTTCTCTTCGATTTAGTTTACCCTCATCGAGAAGTCGGGCTACATCCTCCACTACCACGATAGCATCGTCTACCACAATAGCAATTGCCAACACCAAGCCAAACAAGGTCAAGGTATTAAGCGAAAATCCCAACAACTTCATTACCGCAAAAGTCGCAATTATGGAAACCGGGATTGTCAGCATCGGTATGATAACAGCACGCCATTCCTGTAGGAATATAAGAATGACTACCATCACGATAAGTGTGGTCAATACAAAAGTCACGAGAACATCGTTAATTGACTCATCGACATAATTAGCTGAATTTTGAACTACTTTATAATAAACTCCATCGGGAAGATATTTACTAAGATTCTTCATCTCGGCGAGTGAGCCTTTGGCTACGTCAAGTGCATTTGCACCCGGAAGTTGTTGAATCCCGATTAGTGCTGTGGGTTTACCATTCACTTTGGCCACCATATCATAGCTCTCACTTCCCAACTCCACGCGAGCCACATCCTTCAAGCGTAAAATACCACCATTATTACTACGAAGTATGATGTCGCCAAACTCTTCGGGATCCGAAAGCTGTCCTTCCACTACGAGTGTATATTCAAAACTATTATGGCCATCATCCGGTGGTGTACCAACTGAACCGGCAGACACCACAAGATTCTGCGCCTCGATGGCTGCCGCAACATCGGCAGGGGTTATATTACGTTCGCGCATTGCCTCCGGCTCCAACCATACACGCATACTGTATTCTCCTCCTCCAAAGGCTTGAACGCCACCCACGCCTTCGACTCTCGAAAGAGGATCTACCAGATTCAGTTGTGCATAGTTTGTCAAATAAAGAGCATCATATTGAGGATCATCCGCTTGAAGAGCAATAAAGAGTACCTCATTTGAGGATTGCTTTCTTACGCTTACGCCTTGCTGTGTGACTGCAGCCGGAAGTTGTCCACTGGCCATTGAAATCCGATTCTGCACATCGACAGCTGCCTGATCGACATCTGTTCCATTGGCAAATGTAATAGTCAGACTATAACTACCTTGAGATGAAGTTGAACTCATATATAGCATATTATCCACACCATTCACCTGCTCCTCTATGGGCACACCTATAGCGCGAGCTACCGTTGATGCATCAGCTCCGGGATACGAAGCAGACACCATTACCGTAGGAGGAGTAATGTCAGGATATTGTGCTATCGGCAATGTGAATACAGTCATAGCACCGGCCAAAACCATCAGAACAGCAATGACAGTTGCAAATATCGGACGATTTATGAAGAAGCGAGAAAACACGTCGAAAGTTATTTAGTGAAAAACTATTATAAATATTATTTCGTAAGCCGGGGAGTGACTTTCATACCATTTCTAACAGTTAGTAGTGCTTTGGTGACATAGCGCTGTCCTGGCTTTACTCCTTTTTTTACCACACGAAGCGAATCCTGGAAAAGCTCACCAACAGTCACTGGAGTATAAACTACCTTATTGGAATCATTGACAACATAGAGATATCTGCCGAGCTGATCTGTCCCGAGCGAAGCATCTTTTACCAGTATGGCGTGGTTATCAATTCCATAAGGAAGCGATACGGTAACATACATCCCATCCTTAAGTTCGTTATAGGTATTACGGACTGTACCCATTAACGTTAGAGTGCCTGTTGACGCATCGATTGCGGGAGCCTCATAAACCAAATCCGCCGTGTAGCTATGGGGAAGATTCTGACTAAAGCGAAGTGGTATGGTGCGATAGACAGGTTGCGAAGCTGTTGTCCCGGCCTCTGTCATAGTTTCATATAGCCCGTCTTCAATATTAAACGAAGCCTTAAAGACGGAATTATCATAAATCGTTGCAAGCACTTGTGGTGAACCGGAGCCGGCAACATAGTTTCCGGGAGTAATGGTAGCTTCCGTGATATAGCCTGAAATGGGCGCACGAACGGCACAATGCGACAGATCATTTTGAGCTCGAATGATAGCGGCAGATGCACTTTGCATAGCAGCGGCAGCCTGCTTCATATTGTTTTCCGCTTGAATAACCTCCATTTCGGATACAGCTTCGGCCTGTAAAGCTTGCTTCATGGCAGCATATTGGCGTGAATAGTAGTCGTGTTGACTTTTTGAAGTAGCATACTGAGCCTGTGCCTGTTGTAGCGTTGCTCTGTAATCAGTGTCATCGATAGTAAAAAGTAATTTTCCCTTTGTGACAAAAGATCCCTCGCTATAATTTTTGGATAATAATCTGCCATTCACTTCTGCCACAACGTCTGCTTTATTGACAGCAGAAAGAGTTCCCGGAAATGTTTTATGAAGGATAACGGAATCGGTTATAACTTCAGCCACATCTATCTGCGGTAAAGTCCGGGGTTCTTTTGTGTCCTTTTTTTGACAAGAAACCGTAAGGAAACCCATAATAATCAAGCATCCAAAATATTTCTTATTCATAATATTAAATTTGAGTTTAAATTAATTCCGCTTTAAAATTCATTTAGAACTATTCTCCCATCCACCACCAAGAGCGGTATAAAGGGAGATTAGGGATATAAGTGCATTTGAATGAGCGGATAAATAATTACTTTGATAACTTAGCCAATTAATTTGAGCATCTATTACATTAGTGAAATCTGATAGACCATTTTTATATCTATCCAATGCCAATTCAAAAGTCTTAGAACATTCTTCCACCACGATTTCATCCAGTTTCATTTCTTCGAGAGCTGCCGAATAGGCGCTGATGGCATTTCGCGTCTCTTCGACAGCTGTCATCACCGCAAGATTATAATTATCTATTGATGCCTCCATTGTAGCTTTTGCCTCGGCCACACGATATTTACGCGAAAACCCGTCAAATACCGTCCATGACAAGGTCGGTGCTACACTATAAGAAAGTGAATTGGATCCAAAGAGGTTGTCAAGCCGATGCGACTCAGTCGCGATAGAACCTGAAATAGAAAGAGTGGGTAAAAAATCTTTTTTTGCCACACCCACTTGAGCAGCATCAGCGGCCAACTGCATTTCTGCCTCCATAAGATCCGGACGACGACGAAGTAGATTCATAGGAACTCCGACACCAACTGAAGTCGGACAGACGGGCAGTTCCGCAACTTCTGACAACGATGGTGGTAACGTCTCGGAATAACAACCCATTAATATCGCAAGTGAATTTTTAGCAGCTGAAATTGTGGCATCCAACGAAGGAAGAGAAGCTCGAGTTGCCAACAATACAGTTTTCGCCTGTCTAACCTCAAGCATTGAACCGAGTCCACACGCAAAGCGAGCTTCAGCTATTTTACAGACTTTTTCTTGAGAAGCTAAGTGACTACTAACGATTTTTTTCTGAAGTTGTGCCGTTCGGAGATTGATATAAGCTTTTGCGACATTTGCACACACACTGATCATCACCGCATCGTAGTCGGCCAATGCTCCCTGATAAGAAGCTTTTTTTACTTTTGACTGAGCGGCTACTCTTCCGAAAACATCAATTTCCCAATTCATCGTAAGTCCGAGTGAGAAATAGTCAGACACGGAAGACGGCACTCTTCGAGATTCGACAGCGCCCGCTTGTTGCGCTCTCTGCCACCCCGCATTGACTCCAATGGTAGGATAATAAGTCGATTTGGCTTGTTGCCATGCGACTTCAGCAATTTTAATGCGTTTTGCAGCTGCTTGGAGATTCCAATTATTTTCAACCGCTTGATTAATCAAAGTTCGAAGAGTAGGATCAGCAAAAGAATCCCACCACTGATCTTCAATTGGAGAAGGTTGGAAAAATTCACGATCCATTGTCCAAAGCGCCGGTAATGAATCACGCAGAGCCTCGGAAGAATAGGTATGCTCAGCAGACGAAGAAAAGGTCGTGGCCAGGCACGCAGATGTCAAAGAGACGAATAAAAATATGTTTTTCATCGTAGTTTATAGTGAAAGGGAATTGATTATCTAAACTGAGGAGAATTCAGTCAATCAAACTTCCTATAATCTTTAACTCATTTTCAAGTTTATAGGTTCATTTCCCGGAGTCAATTTAGAATTAAAAAGTAAAAAACATTTCAAAAATAATTTTTGCTTTTTTCTTTGGCTGATTAATAAAATCATTGTACTTTTGCAGTGAAAAATCAACACTGAAAATACTCACAAGTTTTAACCCATAAATCTAAAACTGACTGACATGAACATTAATGAAATCATGGCCAACCTTGAGGCCAAGCATCCCGGTGAAAAAGAATATCTCCAGGCTGTGAAAGAGGTGCTCATCTGCGTTGAAGATGTCTACAATCAGCACCCCGAATTTGAAAAGGCTCGCATCATCGAACGTATGGTTGAGCCTGACCGTATCTTCACTTTCCGTGTGACTTGGGTCGACGACAAGGGTGAAGTTCAGA
>CAZNMC010000025.1:0-30014 GCA_964574285.1 uncultured Sangeribacter sp.
GCTTCATTTAATTTAAATCGTGTGTAACATAGTATATTATATTTATTAGTAAAAGAAAATATAGGAGTAATAGATATCCACCCTTCATATAAAGAAAGTTGAAATCTGAACAATCTATTGAATGGTGTGGGCATAATAAAAAAATACGAGCCCCTGAATGCATTCAGAGGCTCGATAAATATAATATGAGATTAGGAATCGGGATTATTATTCGAATTCGATAATAGGTTGGTCAGTTGACATAACGTCGTTTTCACCTACGAGAACACGCTTAACAGTTCCAGACATTTCAGAGTTTAGGTCGTTTTCCATCTTCATTGCTTCATAGACCATTACGATGTCGCCTATGTTAACAGTGTCGCCTGGTTTCACTTTGATTTCCAGAACGGTTCCACCCATTGGTGCTTTCAATACCGGGCCGGTGATTTGAGGTCCTTTGGGTGCTTCCTCCTTCTTAGCTTCAGCTTTTTCTTCTTTAGGAGCATTGGCTTTAGCGGTTTCGAACTCAGCTTTACGTTTATTCTTCAAGAAGCCGGTAGCAACAGCGGGAAGAAGCTGGAGCAACAGGAATTCTTCGTCGTTTTGAGCGAGTTTAACTCCGCCAAATTCTTCGAGTACGGGATTTGCCCGATCTTTGTAGCTTGCTGTGTCGTAAGGACGCTCTTCAGGGCTACCGGTAATCTGACGGCGGAATTCCGGGTCGACAGGAATGGGAGTCGTGCCGTATTCTCCTTTAACAAGAGCGATGAATTGGTTATTCTTATTGGAGTAGTCAGGAGCACCTTTGCGGCGGTCAAGAGCGAGTGCTACAGCCTGCGAGCCTACAATCTGGCTGGTAGGAGTCACAAGGGGAACCAAACCGGCATCGCGTCGAACTTTCGGGATGAGTGCCATGGCTTCCTCGAGTACGTCTTCAGCTTTAAGTTGACGGAGATTTGCTACCATATTTGAGTACATACCACCGGGAACCTCTGCATTACGAACGAGTTCATTGGGCTTGGGGAAACCGAAATATGCTTCGATCTTGTGACAAGCATCGAGAAGTTCTTCTTCACGATTTTCGGTAGCAGCTTTGATAGCGCGATCGAATTCTGCGTCAATTTCTTTAGGCATTGCAGCGTAAGCTTCATCAAAGTCTTTCGGCCAGTTATTCTTGTTAAGGTCGAAGTCGCTGAGAGCTTTACGGGCGTTAATAAGTTCTTTTCGGATTTTAGCCACCGCGTCCATATTGGCGTCGATTTCTATTCCGAGTTTCTGGCAGAAAATCCAAATAAGTTCAATTGCAGGCGCAGCTGAACCACCGCCAAACCACCATATATTGGTGTCGACGATATCAACGCCTTTAATGATAGCTGTCAGTACAGCTGCCAAGCCATAGCCTGGAGTACAGTGCGTATGGAAGTCAACGGGTACGGAAAGAGCTTGTTTGAGCTTGGGCATCAACGTAAAGATACGAGATGGGTTTACGAGTCCGGCCATATCTTTAAGTGAGATCATTTTGGCACCGAGACGTTCCATTTCCCGAGCTTTGTTTACGAAGTAATCGTCGGTGAAAATCTTTTCCACCACGACTTCTTCTTCTTTGCCGCCAAAGAGTTTAGCGAAGAAACCTTTCTTCTTAGGAGCTGCTTTAGGTTCCTCTTTGGGATCAACGGTGTAGCAAACGGCAGCATCGGCAATGCCTCCGAGTTCGTTGATCATTTTGATGGAATCCTTAATATTATTGATGTCGTTGAGAGCATCAAAGATACGCATTACGTTCAAGCCGTTCTTAATAGCTTCTTTATAGAAGCCTTCCAACACATAGTTGGGATAAGGGACATAGCCGAAGAGGTTGCGACCGCGGGAAAGAGCAGAAAGAAGAGATATTCCTTTCATTTCTTTTGAACATGCGCGGAGACGCTCCCAGGGGCTTTCACCCAAATAACGCATTACTGAATCGGGGACAGCACCGCCCCACACTTCCATGATATAGAATTTAGCTTCGCGATAGAGGGGGAGAAGTTTGTCGACATTCTCCTGTTTCATGCGAGTTGCAAAAAGAGATTGCTGACCATCACGGAGGGTCAAGTCTCTGATTTTGAGTTTTTTAGTCATTGATATAAAAGGTTTGTGTTATTTTCCGGATTTTGTTGCCACTAAATTAGTGCTTTTTTCTTTAATGGCCAAAGAAAAAAGGTACATTGGCCTTATTTGTTAGCTGGGGGGGGTATTCTTGAGGTTGAAGAATCAATCAATCAAAGATACCCTCGATTACCTCCACTGGTTCGTCGTTTTCAACGTGTCCATAGAACATTGATCCTTCGCCGCAAACTTTGACTCCTTCAGGAACATCAAATTTCGCACTTTGATTGTATTTAAGTTTTGGATCGCCGTAGACGCGTTTCATGTATAATCCATAAATTGGAAGCGCAGCTTTTGCTCCTTGTCCCAATGCCATCGTGTTGAAATGAATGTAGCGCTCCTCACCACCGATCCAGACTCCGGTGACGAGATCAGGAGTAAATCCCATAAACCAGGTGTCGCTGTTGTTGTTGGTTGTACCGGTTTTACCTCCCATTTCAGCGGAAATTCCAAATCGGCTTCGTAGACTCGATCCCGTACCGGCATCGACAACGTTCAGAAGCATTGAAAGCATTTTATAGTAGGTGTCTTCACTTAAGACCTCGGTGCGACGTGCGTTGGCTGAATATAGGACATTGCCTTGATTATCTTCGATTCGACTTACTAATATTGGATCAACGCGCATACCTTTATTGGCGAAAGCACTATAGGCCCCGACCATTTCACCCACCGGTACATCGGCGGTTCCTAAACATAAGGGGTAGGTCGCTTCGATGTAGCCTGTGATCCCAAACATTCTCATTTGTTTGACGAGATTTGCAGGGCGGTATTTGTCAATGAGCCGTGCGGAAATCCAGTTATTGGAATGGGTGAGAGCAGTACGAAGGTCTATCATACCCCCACCTCCACTTCCGTTGCGTGGTGCCCACCCTCCGAATACGGGTTGGGTGTTGCTATAGAGTGAGCAGGGAGTATCTCCCTCTGACATGGCTAAGGAATAAAGAAATGGCTTTACTGTTGAGCCGATTTGTCGTTTGCCACGCGACACCATATCGTATTGGAAATGGTAGAAGTCGGGACCTCCGACGTAGGCTTTTACGTAACCGGTATTAGCATCCATACTCATCATACCCACCCGGAGAATAGTTTTCATATACATCAAGGAATCGTAAGGAGTCATGGTGACAGTTTTTGTTCCCGGCACCCATTTCCCGTTTTCTTTGACATAGGTGAAAATATCCATTTGATAAGGTGTGTGAAAGTCTTTGTCGATTTCTGCTTTTGAAGCACCGGATTTTTTCAATACGCGATAGCGCTCTGTTTGTGCAATAGCATTATTAATCAGTTGTGTGACGCCTTTCTGACTCAACTCGCTGCGGTTGCTGGTATAGGGACCAAAAGAATTGTGGCGTTTTTCTGCTGAGAAGGCAGGTTGGAGAGTCCCTCCAAGCCATTGATATACGGCTTCTTCAGCGTATTTTTGCATTGCCGGGTCTACGGTAGTATAAATTCTAAGCCCATCGGTGTAAATATCGTAATAGGACCCATCGGCTTTTGGATTTTTTGCTATCCAACCGTATAGTGGGTTAGTTTCCCAACGCGTTGAATCAGTATTATAGTTACCCATGGCAATATGCCAAGCATTCAGGGATTTATAATCAGAACGCTTAGGCCGGACAGGTTTTTGGGCTGTCATCATAAGTCGGATTTCCTCGCGAAGATAAGGGGCTCCGCCCTCTCTGTGGTCGACTTTGTGGTAATTTAGAGATAGTGGACGGTCTTTTAAAACTTCGGCCTCTGCTTTGTCGAGCCTTCCGGCTTTGACCATTTGGTCAAGCACTACGTTGCGTCGTTTAAGAGTTCTTTCCGGGAAGCGGAGTGGATTGAAGTAGCTTGGATTTTTAAGCATTCCAATGAGCATTGCCGATTCTTCTATGTTGAGATCGCCCGGTTCTTTGCCGAAGTAAACATTCGCAGCCGTTTTTATTCCCACCGCATTGTTGAGGAAGTCGAAACGATTGAGATACATATTGATAATCTCTTCTTTTGTATAGTTTCGTTCGAGCTTGACAGCTATCATCCATTCAATAGGTTTTTGCATCGCTCTCTTAAGGAGATTAGATGAAGGTTGGGAGTAGAGCTGTTTTGCGAGCTGTTGAGTAATGGTGGAAGCTCCTCCAGAGGATTTGTCACGAAGCAGAAGCGTTTTGAAAACGGTGCGACCGAGAGCTCGGAAGTCAATTCCGGAGTGTTCGTTAAAACGAACATCTTCTGTTGCGATAAGTGCATCGATGACGTGAGGGGAAACCGATTCATAGTCGGTGTAAACCCGATTGCCTCGCCCGGAGAAATATCTTCCTAATTCAGTTTTTCCATCGCCGGCAATTACGACAGAAGCCAGTTTGTCGTGTGGATCCTCCAATTCTTCAATGGGAGGCATGTAACCGATGACGCCGTTATATATCAACAGCATAAAGAGCGCTATCACAGCCCCGAGTCCAAGGAATGCCCCCCACATTATGCGGACAATCTTTCGATTGCGCACTTCTTTAGGGTTATGCAGGATCGAAGTATCCGTTTGCGTCGATTTGTTAGTTTTATTTTTGCCGAAAAAGGGATGTTTAGTCATGGAGCGATGTCGTTATGAATTTTAAGTTCTTCAGCGACCTTGATGGAGTAAATGCAAAATTAGTGAAATTTGGGAGAACCAACAAATTTAGGGCTGGGTAGTGATAAAATCGTACAAGGATGAAGTATGAGGGTTAAGGACTTTTTGAGGCTTCGGGAAATTATTTGTAATTTCGCGGCATGATAAAGCGACTTTTGTTCTGTTGCCTGTCTCTTGGTATATTTTTATCATTATTTTCACAGGCACCTGTAGAAAATCCTCCATCTTCTTCCCAATCTACGGAGAAGAAGGGGTCAGCCTGGACTTTGGATCTTCCTTTGGGTTCGCATATTCCTTCGACTATGGATACTCTGACTTATAACTATCAAAGGCAGACTATACCTTCGATGGTGTCAGATGCTTGGGCATCGCAGGGAAATCTTGGAGGAGAGGGAATAAATATGATTTTTTTCGACCGTCCGTATTTCTCGAAGTTTGTTTTTGATGATGCGATTTCAAATTGGATTCCCACGTTTTCAAAGCAAAAGTTTTATAATACGTATGTACCTACCACAGTGTTGTCGTATAATTTTGGAGGTAACAAAGAAAATGCTCAGAATAGATTGAAGGGCTTTTTTGCCGGTAATGTCAATCGCCGTATCGGAATCGGAGCACATGTAGACTACATTCACTCCAAAGGATGCTATTCCAATCAAGCGGCTAAGAATTTCAATTTTGGATTTTCGTTCTATTATTTGGGGGATCGGTATGAAGGACAAGCTTTCTATAATCAATTTAATGCAACTATTAAGGCAAATGGTGGCATCACGAATGATTTATATATTCTTGATCCGGCGGAACTTCAGGGTGGGGATAGTAAGATTGAAGCTAAGAGTATTCCCACTCGATTGAACGCTGCTCAGAACCGTGTGACCGGTTCGGAGTTTTATATGAACCATGCGTATAAAATCGGATATTGGGAGGAAACGGAGGTAAACGATACTTTGACGAGAAAGATATATGTCCCTGTGACAAAGATTCTGTACTCTATGGATTATCGGCGTGGCCATCATGAATTTAAAAATCGCAATAATCAGGAGGCAGCTGAATTTTGGAAGGACGCTTATTTTAATGCTTCGCGCACGGAAGACCACACCCGGTATTGGACTTTGTCGAACACTGTGGGCCTCTCAATGATTGAAGGATTTAAGAAATGGGCGAAATTTGCCTTGGCTGCCTATGCTACATATGAGTATCGCAATTATCAGCAGAGTGACCCTAATAGTTACTTGGCTAATGAATCGCCTGACGATGTGCTAAGCCCTATGCCGGAAGGGTTCATAAATCCGAAGGCTCAGTCCCACTTGATATGGGTAGGAGGACGATTGAGCAAAAAGTCGGGCTCAATAATTCGATATAATGCTGACGCTAAGTTCGGGCTGTTGGGTTCGGTGACGGGAGACATCGACATCAGTGGTGATATCGAGACGCGATTCCGGATGTTGGGGGACACGGTTGATATCCGCGCGTATGGCTATTTCAAGACTCAAGCCATTCCTTATTTGATTCAAAAATATATCTCCAATCACTTTATTTGGAGTAATAATTTCGGAAAGATCCGAACGTTTCGCGTTGGAGGTGAGCTGAGCATACCTTGGACAAAAACCAAATTGCGAGCCGGGGTTGAGAATCTGCAGAATTATGTCTATTTTGATTCTGAATCAAAGCCGACCCAATATGGTGGAAGCGTCCAAGTCTTTTCTGCCACATTGGAGCAAAAACTTAAATTTGGCATTTGGAATTGGAATAATACCATCACATATCAGACTTCTTCTAAAAGTGAAGTCATTCCGCTGCCTGCATTGACAATTTATAGTAATATGTTTCTGCAATTTACAGCTTTTAAGGTTCTTAATTTGCAGATTGGCATAGATTGTGATTGGTATTCCAAGTATTATGGTCTTGAGCTTCAACCGGCTACTATGACTTTTCACACCCAACAAGAGACGAAGATTGGTAATTATGCTTTTTGCAACGCCTATATAACAGCTCGAATAGACAAGGTGCGTTTTTATGTGCTTTGGAGTCATGTCAATCAGGGTCTTTTCGGGAAGAATTATTTTTCGATGCCTCATTATCCGGTCAACCCTCGCAGATTGATGTTTGGATTGGCTGTGGATTTTCCTGATTGACGTGGATGATTTTGTAACAACTAAGTTATGAAAAAGATGCGTAGAATTAAGGTAAACCTATTAATTCAAATATTGATAGCGATTTGTCTGGGGATCGGGTGTGGTTATTTCTTGCCGGAATGGCTTGGACGCATTTTTACGACTTTTAACGCGATATTCGGACAATTCCTCAGTTTTTTAATCCCCTTAATTATTCTTGGTTTTGTTGCCCCGGCAATTGCAGATATAGGCAGAAATGCCGGCAAAATGCTTGTGGCTACGGCTGCGCTTGCATACATATCTACCATCGGAACAGGATTTATAAGTTATGCTGTGGGAGATTCAATCTTTCCTCATCTGATTACTCCTCGGCCCGTTACCGATGATTTACCTCCCGCAAGTGAACTCCAAAGCTATTTTACGATTGAGATGCCGCCGTTAATGACAGTGATGACAGCATTGGTGTTGGCTTTTCTTTTTGGGATTTGTCTTGCGTCGATGAAGGAAACCGCTTTGCGCCGTGGATTTTCAGAGTTTCGGATAGTTGTGGAAAAAGCCATCCGAAATGTTATTATCCCACTATTGCCTCTTTATATTTTTGGAATTTTCCTCAATATGACGTGGTCCGGCCAGGTTGGAACAATTTTGGGAGCGTTTGCCAAAATTATAGCTATTATTTTTGGACTACATGTCTTGTTGCTTGTTGGGCAATATTGCATCGCGGCCTTGTTGGTCCGTCGCAATCCGTTCAAACTTCTTGCGACTATGTTGCCAGCCTATTTTACCGCTTTGGGAACACAATCATCGGCCGCCACGATTCCCGTGACACTTCGACAGACAATTAAGATGGGAGTGAATGAGGATGTGGCCGGATTTGTTGTACCCTTGTGTGCCACCATCCATATGTCGGGAAGCACGATGAAGCTTGTGTGTTGTTCAATTGCCTTAATGTTAATGCAAGGGATTTCTTATGATTTCGGAATGTATGCTGGTTTTATTTGTATGTTGGCCATTTCGATCATAGCGGCTCCTGGAGTACCGGGTGGTGCGGTTATGGCTTCCCTTGGTTTGATGGCTTCGATGTTAGGATTTTCTGAGACTGATCAGGCGCTGATGATAGCCCTTTATATTGCGATGGATTCCTTTGGCACAGCGTGCAATGTAACCGGCGATGGTTTTATCGCATTAATCGTCAATTGGATATTCCGAAGAAATAAGGAACTCGGATTAAAAGGGACTCATGATTAGACGCGCAGCTTTTTTGACTGTATTCGGATAATAATAAGGATTTCGTACAGTGGTAGCAAGTGTCTGATTTTGTGGGAGAAGGATTGTTTGGAGTCCATTGATTATGTCTGCGGCGATAGGTTCAACGTGTAAGACAGAGGATGCTCGTATGCGTCCTTTTTGACGGTCTCCAATGTCGAGAGTCGGAACTTTAAGTGAAGGAGCCTCAATGATTCCGCTGGAGCTATTTCCGACTACGCCTTTGGAGTGTTTGACTGCTGAGAAATACCGATGAGCCCCGAGTGAAGACACCGATTTTGCCCGGGTAGGATAAGTTGCAACCCAATTTTCAATATTTTCTCTCACAATACGTGAGCCGGTGTCAGAATTTGGCAAAGTGAATAGAAATTTGATGTTATCGGGCAGGGATTGAAGGGCTTCGAGCAAAGCATTGATTTGCCGTTGTTCGTCGCCGGACTGGAGGGTGACAGGATGGAAAGTGACTACTAAGTAGTTTTCTCCGAGATTGAAATTGAGCTCCTTTTCCAATGTGGGGAGAGCCATAGGTTTAAAGGTGGAGATGGCGTCTGCAGCCGGAGAGCCGATGCAATGCACCATAGATGCATCTTTCCCCATTGAAATGACTTTATGGCGATATTCTTCGGTTGCGGTCAGATGGAGGTCACTTAGCTGTGTTATGGCATGCCGGATAGAGTTGTCATAGGCTCCAAGGGTTGTCTCTCCACCATGAAGATGAACGATCGGGATGCCAAAGATGATTGCAGCCGAAGCAGCTGTCAACATTTCATATCGGTCGCCAAGAATTACGATTCGGTCAGGTCTTAAACGCTCAAGGGCATCTGCCAGTCCCATCGCTTCCACTCCCATAGATTTGACAGTTCCCGTGGGAGTATCGCTTGACAGAAGCATCTCAATTTTTGCATCGGGAGAGAAACCGTCTTTTTCTATTTCCCGCACCGTTAGACCATATTCCGGTGATAGATGCATATTGGTGGCTATAATCTGCAGAGATGCGAGATCGGGGCAAGAGGCAATTTCACGCATGATGGGAGCAAGGATGCCATATTCAGCACGTGTACCTGTTATGAAGCAGATTTTCATTTGTGTAAATGTAGGGTGTTTAAGAATCAGAGGGAAATAGGTTCGTCAGGTTCGAAATCTTTAGAAGCTTTCAATCCAATGATTGTATCCCAAAGCATGGGAGACAGGTTTCCTCCCGGTCGTTTGCATGTTAAGTTGGCTTCAGTAAATATTTCTCCTTTCCGGATTGTGGTAGTCGCGACGATGCTTCTGCGAGCGACATTGATATTTTTTTTCTCCGATTGTGAAGGCTCTTTAATGGGTGAACCCAAAGCTTTTTCTATGTTTCTAATAGAGACCACCATTTCGTGTAGTTCGTTAGGATCGAGAGAAGCTGCATGGTCCGGTCCCGCATCATTTTTGTTGAGGGTGAAATGCTTTTCAATCACAGTTGCACCGAGAGCCACCGCTCCAATGGGCACTTCGGTTCCGGGCGTATGGTCACTGTATCCGACGGGGAGGGAAAAAGCTTTTTCTAAGGTTTTCATGGCTCGAAGATTCACGTCGGAATATGGGGTTGGATATTCTGTGTTACAATGAAGTAGGGTAATGGTATTATATTGGGTTCCGGCAGCGGTAAGTATTTGAATGGCATGAGAAATTTCAGCAAGGTCTGACATTCCGGTCGATAGAATAACGGGGAGTCGGGTTTGTCCTATTTTACGAAGTAGTGGAAGGTTTGTAATTTCACCGGAAGGAACCTTCATGATGTCGACTCCAATGCTCACTAAAAAGTCAACACTTTCCAGATCAAAGGGGGTGGAGAGAAAGCGAATGCCATGTTTTTTACAATGCTGTGCAAGATGGCGGAAATCTTCTTCGGAGAGTTCCAGTCGACGCAGCATATCGAGTTGAGAAGTGGCGTTGCAATTCCGCTGTTGATACTCGGCTGTGGCTGAAGTTTTGGTCACTAATTTTTGTGCATGAAAAGTTTGAAACTTTACGAAGTCGGCACCGGCTTGAGCAGCTTTTTCAGCCATTAGGCAAGCTGCCGAAAGACTGCCATTGTGGTTGACTCCGGCTTCAGCAATTATGACAACTGGATGGTTAGTCATTGGGTCTGATGTGTGAAAATTGAGGTGGAATAGATTAAAGTCGGATGAGGTGTTTGCCGTGGGCAACATAGATGCCGGGTTGATTGACGTCGGAAGTGACAACCGCACCCATTCCGATTACTGCACCGTTGCAAATTGATATTCCGTTTCGAACCATTGCTCCGAGTCCGATGAAAGCGTTTGCCCCTATCTTTACTTCTCCTCCCAAAATTGCCCCCGGACCTATAAACACATTCTCGTCGAGCTTACAGTCGTGTTCGATAATGGCTCCGGTGTTTATCACACAATGGCGGCCGATTACAGCTCGGTTGATCGTGGCTCGATTAAGTACTTGAGTGCCTTCTCCAAGTTGACTTTCGGGAGTGACGATTGCAGAGGATGCTATTAAAGTAGCAAATTTATATCCTTGAAAGGATTCGATAATTTTTCTTCGGAGAGAGAGGTCCGGGCGACCATTATAGACAAACGCACAAATCATTTCAGTTTCTTCGGCAGAGTATTTTTCCCTGAAGGACTGATCATCCCCAAGCCAGGGAAGAGACATTTTGGGAGAACGATTAAGAGCTGTATAGCCTATGGGATGCATGCTTTCAGGCATAGCTTCAAGAAGAGAAAGGGCGTGTCCTCCGCCTCCAATGAGAGTGACGATATGTGGTTTGAAACCGGAAGATAGAGACATTGTGCAATAGAATGTTCCGAAGTTATGGGAGGAACTTCAAGGTTGATAAAGGAAGCGTTTAATGGAACGTTTGGGAGTTTTTTCAAATTCTTCCTCAAAGATTTTGATGCGAGAGACTTTGCTATAGGCCGGTAATTCTTTATTAAGGGTAGTAAGATTGTCTGCCATGATTTTCTCCAAAGATTCGCGGTCAATGTCTTGAGATCGTGCGGCATCCCAATCCGGATAGACCAAAGCGGTCAGTCGACCAGTGTCGTCGATTATCAGGGATTCGCTAACGTATGGGAGGTTATTAAGAATTTGTTCTATTTCTTCGGGATAAATATTTTGGCCTGAAGGTCCCAGGATCATAGATTTTGTTCTGCCACTGATGGTGATAAACCCGTTGGCATCTATGGTACACAAATCTCCGGTGTTCATCCATCCGCTTTCCGGGTCGGGCATAACTTCCTCGGTTGCTTTGGGATTCTTATAATATCCTTTCATGACATTTTGTCCGCGTACCCAAAGGTTGCCGGGGATTTGTTCCGGATCAGGTGAATCTACTCTGACTTCCATTCGGTCGACGCATTGTCCGCAGGAGCGTTCTTTATTCTCGACCGGTGGAGCGTAGGCTACCAGTGGGCCACATTCGGTCATGCCGTATCCGACGGTGTAAGGAAAACCTATCCTTTTCAAAAATTTTTCCACTTCGCCATTGAGTGCAGCTCCTCCGATGATGAGTTCTTTGAGATTCCCTCCGAAGGCTTCTTCCAGGCCGGTTTTGATTTTGCCAAGCAAATGATTGTCGATACCTGGTAACTTCAATAGTATTTTCATCATAGGCTTGTCGAGCATGGGGAAGACTCGGGTGCGGATGATTTTCTCAAGAATAAGGGGGACGGTGATAATTAGTTTCGGGCTTACTTTAGCGAAGGCGTTAAGAATCACTTTGGGGGAAGGTATACGCGTCAGGAAATGGCAATGGCAGCCACGGCAGAAAGGATGGAGCATATCGATTGTCATCCCGTAGAGATGAGCAAGTGGCAACATATTCACTATGCCATCGCCGGGATGAAGAAAGTCAAGATGATCCAAACAGAAGCGGATATTGCTCCAGAGATTTCCATAGGTGAGCATTACTCCTTTGGAAGCTCCGGTTGATCCGGACGTATAATTGATGAGAGCCAGTTCGTTTGTGGTGTCGATTCGATAATTGATATTTTCCGGAGTAAAATCGTACGGGTATTTTTTCCCGAAAAGCTCGTTGATATTCGCTCGAGCTTCTGAAAGCTTTTTGCTTCGGGACAATGGCATTCCAAATTCGGAAATAAAGAGTGTGCCAATTAAATCTGGAAGAAGATGTTCATCAAGATTTTCCCATATTGCAGCGTCTACAAAGAGCAGTTTTGCATCAGAATGATTCACAAGGTGGTGAATCATATCCGGTTTAAATTCATGAAGAATGGGGACAGCCACCATTCCGGCCGTCAGACAAGCGAGGAGGGTGACAGCCCATTTCGATGAATTTTTTCCGCAGATTGCAACTTTGTCTCCCGGTTTCAGGTCGGCTGCCTCAAATATGAGGTGGAGTTTTTCTATATAGATAGCCACATCCTTATATGGAAGATTCACTCCTCCCATGTCTGACAAGGCGGTAAGCTCCCAATTCTTACGAATACTTTGTTCGATTAAGGTATTGAGGGAAGTGGAGGAGATCTGAGTTGAGGAGTCCGAATTCATGTTTGCTCTTAAAAATTTAGTTTTTAGAAACTGGGTGAAATTATTTATTGCTTCTCAGACAGCAGTTTTTTTAGGCGGTCCGCAGTCTGGCGGGCGGATTCTCCCCTACTTAGGATTGTGCCGTCGGGACCGATGAGCATCAGATGAGGAATTCCGGTAAATCCATAGATGTCGTAAGGGATTCGCTGAGTGTTGTACATTATTGGCCACGTGATGTCGTATTTTGCAACTGCTCCGTCGGTATCTTCTATTTTATCTCTGACGGCAACTCCAAGTATGTCTACTCCTTTGGATCCATAAGTTTTGGATATTTCTTTTAGTTCCGGAAGCTCTTTGATACAATAGGGACACCACGAAGCCCAAAAGTCGACCACGGTGTAGTGGCCCGGTTTCACCAAAGAGGAAAAACTAACCACTTTACCCTCTTTCCCTTCAGCTGAGAAGTCAACAATCTTATTTCCCGGGGCTGTTTTTTTGCGTAGTTCGGCAAAACGAATGAATCTTTGAGTTTTTTTCGAATTGACAAGCGATGGTGGCGCCACTTTTAATAATGAATCCACTCTTTCCGGTTCCGCAAATTTGATCACTTCCACTCCAAAATATGACCCAAGCGGATTATCACGATTTTCCGCAAATTTTATATCTGCAAAATCGACATAAGCCTTCATGTCATCAAGGTTTTCGACGGAATCCAGTTGATGAATCAAGGAGGCAAAACGATTGTTGAGTGGTGTCCCGGTAGCCACATGTAATGTATCAGATAATTGGGCTGCTCCCGGTTCGATGATTGCAAAAGCCTTCACCCTTCCGTCAATGGTCAATTCCACTAATTGCGGTTCTTCTCCCATTATCTCCGTATTATCGAACAAAATGCGACCATCTTTAATGACCCCCGTTTGAAGGATGGTGGAGTCAGAAAAAGAAACCATTTCGACCGTCATTCCTTCATATTTATCAGGAAATCGTGCTTCGAGACTACTGCTTTTCTTTTCGCATGATGAGAATAGAGATGATGCTGACAGAAGCAGACTAATTCCCCAAGCTATGTGAGTTTTCAATTTCATTGTGGAATGTTTATTTGTGTGTGGCGAAGATACGAAAAAAATCCGAACCAGGCAAACGACATGGTTCGGATTAATATTCATTATAGTTTTGAAAATTCCCTGTTCCCTATTTTTAGTGAGATTCCTCTACTTTGTTTTATTCTGTCGGGACAGTATCGGCAAAATGGGCTTCCACAAGTTTGCGCTTGGCATAGTCTGCATCGACAATGAACTTGTCAACCGGCTGCGATGGGACTTCATACATGGCGTCGACCATAATTGTTTCGACAATTGAGCGCAATCCTCGCGCTCCCAATTTGAATTCAATGGCTTTATCGACAATCAGGTCGAGTGCATCATCAGTAAATTCCAGTTCTACTCCGTCAAGTTTGAACAAACGCTTATACTGCCGTATGATGGCATTTTTGGGTTCGGTCAATATCCTGCGCAAAGCTTCCCGGTCAAGAGGGTTAAGACTGGTCAGGATTGGCAGACGACCTATAATCTCCGGAATCAATCCAAATGACTTAAGGTCTTGTGGTTGCACATACCGCATCAGATTATCACGTTCGTGTTTCTTTTTGGCAGCGTCTTGACCATAGCCGACGATACGATGATTGAGTCGGGATGCAATTTTGCGTTCAATGCCGTCAAATGCCCCTCCACAGATAAAAAGAATGTTTTTAGTGTCCACGGGAATCATCTTTTGATCCGGGTGCTTTCGTCCTCCTTGAGGCGGCACGAGAACGACGCTTCCTTCCAAAAGTTTAAGCAAGCCTTGTTGCACCCCCTCGCCGCTGACATCGCGTGTGATGGAAGGATTGTCGCTTTTGCGAGCTATTTTATCTATTTCGTCGATAAAAACGATTCCTCGTTGGGCTCGTTCCACATCATAGTCGCATGCTTGGAGAAGACGGGTCAAAAGCGACTCAATATCTTCACCAACATAGCCGGCTTCAGTAAGCACGGTTGCATCTACAATCGTGAAAGGAACATCCAACAGACGCGCAATTGTTTTGGCTAAAAGCGTTTTACCGGTACCGGTTGGACCAACCATGACGATATTACTCTTTTCGATGTCTACTTCCGCGTCTTCATCATCCCTATTGTTGGCGCTGCTATCCATCTCAGCAATTCGTTTATAATGATTATAGACTGCTACAGATAGATACTTTTTTGCCTCATCCTGCCCGATGACATATTGGTCTAAAAAAGCATTTATTTCCTTAGGTTTAGGAATGGAACGGGATTGGTTAGATTCCGGTGTCTTCGACTTGGAATCTTTGGCCTGGTTTATTTGTGTATCGCGAGCATTGTCGATATATGAAATGCACTCTGTGCAGAGGTCAAGACCCGGAAGAACAGAAATGACCGGATTAAATTCGGTTGATTCTGTTCCGCACATCACACATTTCGGACCGGTCTTATTTGCCATCTTCTTGGTGGTTGTTATAAAATCAGAGGTTTTCGCTCTGTTTTTTTGAATTTACGAGTATTTTATCGATCATGCCATATTCTTTGGCCTCTTTGGCAATCATCCAATAGTCCCGGTCGCTGTCGGCTTCTACTTTTTCGAAGGGTTGGCCGGAATGATCGGAGATAATTCGGTAGAGTTCCTCTTTAAGTTTAAGAATTTCCCGAGCAGTGATTTCAATATCAGAAGCCTGACCCTGGATGCCACCCATCGGCTGATGGATCATTACTCTGGAGTGAGGCAAAGCGAATCGTTTCCCCTTTTCTCCGGCAACCAAAAGCACGGCAGCCATCGATGCAGCCATTCCGGTGCAAATGGTTGAAACATCCGAGTTGACATACTGCATTGTGTCATAGATGCCCAAGCCGGCATAGACTGATCCGCCTGGAGAGTTAATATAAAGAGAAATATCTTTCTCCGGGTCAGCTGAATCAAGATAAAGAAGTTGAGCCTGAATGATATTGGCACTTTGGTCTGACACTTGGGTACCCATAAAAATTATTCGATCCATCATCAGCCGTGAGAAAACGTCCATTTGAGTGACGTTGAGCTGACGCTCTTCAAGGATATATGGATTGAGATAGTCTGCGGTGGGCATTGGCGTAGAGCTGATTCCTGCCGCTGCTGAATTAATATGGCGAACGTAGCTGTCAAGTGTGTTCGAACTCATGCCAAGATGATGGACGGCAAAGTTTCTGAAGTCGTTGTTCATTTTTATTTAGGGTAATGTTTTAAATAATGAGTAGGACATCGGGGATACATGATATGACCCCAATCCATTCCTTGTTCTTAACAAACCGCGTGCCAAGTTGGTTCCTATTCAATAATTTTATTGTTAAATCTTATTATTGACAAAATTTTAATAAAAACTAAGAGGATTGTAACTAAGGGAAATGTGGCCCACAATATATGTGATTTCTATTTTTCCCCCCACTTTTTGCTCTATTATCAATAACTTCTCAAGGTGTTTTTTCCCCTTCCCTTTTTTGCCAAAAATAGCACTTGAAGAGCCATTGTTTTTTTGGCGGGTGACTAAAGTCTCAAGCTTTTGTTTGTTGATAAGTTTCTTTACTTGCTTCATTACCTCTTCTTCCGAGTCGTTTAAGACAGTTAGGATTTCCAACGATTTCAGATCTTTTGATGAAGCTTTGATGGTGCGGGCCCAAATTTCAGATTCTTCCATCGACATCATCATGGATGGGGAGATATATGTATAGGAAGCCCCCGGTTGCCCTGCAAATTCATTGAACCAGGTGGTCGTTTTAGCCTGCACCGAAATTATGCAGGCAATGATAAAAGTGAAAATAATAAGAGTTTTTTTCATTAGTCGAGTGGGTATAATTTAGAAATTTTAAGGAGACTAAAATGTTTGAGTGGGATAATTATTTTCTTCCGGTTCGAATATATCCAAGTCGTTTAAGATATTATCCAGTGCAAGGAAAGCTCTCGCAATGCTACGGCTGCTCAGAGTTCGAATTTCCTCGATTTTATCGTTCGACTCCTCGATGGCACTTGATGGCGGAAATCCTGAATCATCCATATTTCCGGCTGGGAGAGATGCCGCTGCCGGAAGATAGATTCTTTCAGACGTCTCTGTTTCAAAGGATTCATCCTCTTTAAGACTGGTAACGTGTTGATGCTCACTGTAATCTTCAATGGCGGACGGATGGTTTTGGCCAACCTGGGGAAGGTCGGAAGTTTTTGATGTGTTTTTGGTCAAAACTTTATTGGAAGGTTGGGCCGATAGTTTGAGAGAGCGTTCATTGCCTACCTCAGTCTTCCCCGTGTCAGTCGGATTACTCATCGAAAAGTTCCGGTTATGCGGCTGGTCAACCGTCGTTTCCGATGCAAAGCGTACAGTAACGGTCGTAAGGGTAATAATCCCCGCTATGGCTGCCGCTATTCTCCATCTTAATCCGGTTGGCAGGAATGGTCGACGCTTATTTGGTTTTGAGGCTGCTTCATGGATGGTCTTAACCAGATGGTCACTTAAACCTTCCGGCATACCGTTTTCTATCAGAGTGCCGAAGCGCAATTCTTCAAGAGCAATGATAGTGCGCAGGTCTATCCGCAATTTGTCATCAAGACCCTCTTTCCCGACCCATTGGAGAGCAAGAGTCTTCAAAAGTTTTGTTTCCTCAGCAGAAAGGGAGGCAGAGAAATAAGCTTCGACTTGTGTCCGAAGTTCTACTGAGGATATATCGAGATTTAGGGATGCCATATAACTTACAAATTTATTTATTTTTTTTACTTTTTCAAAATAAATTTTATTGTTGAAATGAAATGTTAAGTATTAGTCTTAAGATGGAAAAGTTTCCTTATTCTTGACCGACCTCTTGAAAGAAGAACTCTGACATTTTCGTCCGTCAGCCCTGTGGCTTCGCTTATTTCCGAATTGTCAAGACCGTGGATTGCGCTGAGTTCCACTACTTCTCGTTGTCGGGGTGCCAATTCTTCCATAAGTGATCGGACCAGGCGTAGATCATCGCGCACTTCTGCAAGTTCATCGGGAGGGCAGGTCCCCGACAGATTGACATTAGTCAAATCTGTCTCCATGACCGGCATGCGCCCTTTTTGGCGGATAATATCCAATGCGTGTCGTCTGACGGCTGTCAGACAATAAGCTTCAGGACTGTCGATCTCCTCCAGACGCCTGCGATTCTCCCATAATTTTAGCAACGAGTCTTGGACGCAGTCGGCTGCAGCATCATTTTCTCGAAGAATCATTAGTGCGCATGCATACATCCGCGAGTGGAGCGGCACGGTTAATATGTTGAATTGCTCTTCGGTCATCGTGCCGTGGATAGCTACTTACCTCTCTGACGAAAAAATGGGCGAGATGTTACACCCGCCCATGGTCTATTATTTGATTTTTTCTTTTTCCCATTGCTGGCAGTATGGCCTGATACCACATTCAGCGCATCCCGGTTTTCGGGCTTTGCATACATATCGCCCATGTAGGATTAGCCAATGATGGGCTTTGGGAAGCAATCTTGCCGGAATATTTTTTACCAGCACTCGTTCGGTTTCAAGTGGCGTTTTGCTATTTTGAGTCAGACCGATGCGATTGCTTACGCGGAAAACGTGGGTGTCTACTGCCATGGCTGCTTTATTCCAGACAACGGCAAGCATCACATTTGCTGTCTTACGCCCTACACCGGGTAACTTCATCAGCGAGTCAATGTCAGAAGGCATTTCCCCTCCGAATTCCTCACAGAGAGTTTGAGCCGCTCGGATGAGATGGCGGCTCTTGTTGTTGGGAAATGTAACGCTTTTTATGAAAGAAAAAACTTCTTCTTCCGTGGCCGCAGCAAGTTTTTCCGGAGTGGGGAAAGCCTCAAAAAGAGCCGGAGTCACCATGTTGACTCTCTTATCCGTGCATTGAGCTGAAAGAATCACGGCCAATAGAAGGTGAAACGGACTGTCATAATGCAGCTCTGTCTCCGGAGACGGCATGTGCTCCGAAAACCAATCGATTATACCTTGGTATCGCTCCGCAATTGTCATCCTTTAGTGAGCCGCTTCAAATTCTCTTAAGAATCGAAGATCATTTTCAGAGAACATGCGAAGGTCTTTCACTCTATATTTCAAATTGGCAATGCGCTCTACTCCCATTCCGAACGCATAACCGCTATATTCTTTCGAATCAATTCCGCACGCCTCAAGCACATTGGGATCAACCATGCCGCAGCCAAGAATTTCGACCCAGCCCGTTCCCTTGCAGAAACCACATCCCTTGCCACCGCAAAGATCACAACTGATGTCCATTTCAGCCGATGGTTCAGTGAAAGGAAAATAGCTCGGACGCAGACGTATTTGAGTTTCTGGTCCAAACATCTGCCGGGCAAAATAGAGGAGTGCCTGCTTCAAGTCTGCAAAGGATACATTTTTATCGATATAAAGCCCTTCGACTTGATGGAAAAAGCAGTGAGCACGAGCTGAGATGGCTTCGTTGCGATAAACTCTTCCCGGACACACAATGCGAATAGGTGGTTGAGTCTTTTCCATCACCCGGGTTTGAACCGACGATGTATGTGTCCGAAGCAAAACGTCAACCGGACTACGGGAGATGAAGAAGGTGTCCTGCATATCGCGTGCCGGATGATCAGGCGGGAAATTGAGGGAGGAAAACACATGCCAATCATCTTCGATTTCCGGACCCTCCGAAATAGTGAATCCCATTCTGCCAAAAATGTCTAAAATCTCATTCTTGACCAACGAAAGCGGATGGCGAGTGCCCAAGGGAAGACGAGTAGCTGTTCGGCTCAGATCGATTGTAGAAGCTTCTTCGTCCGCAGCCGATGCCGTTACCATGGCGCGCAGACTGTTAATCTTTTCGGTCGCTAATGTTTTAAGACTATTGATTAACTGGCCGACCTCTCGTTTCTGATCCACCGGGACATTGCGGAAGTCATTCATCAGTTGACTGACCGCACCTTTTTTACTCAAATATTTAATGCGAAGCTGCTCCACCTCTTCGGGCAGCGTGGCTTTCAAATCAGTGATTTCAGCTTGAAGGGCTTTGATTTTATCGATTATCATGATGTGATTGAAATCATTAGAAGAGATTCCCTAAAGACCGGTATTTCTCGTTTTGTTCCGTCTTCTGAATCGCAAAATTAATAATAAATTCCCTAATCTCCTAATTTCTCTTTTCTCTTGAAGTTTTTTTGCTTTGTGCCACTTCTCCTTCAAAAAAAATCCCTAACTTTGCGAATGTAGATTTCCTACAGGTATACAAAATTTTAATCCTATTGAAAATGAAAAAAATCAGAGCTGTTGTAGTAGGTTACGGCAACATCGGACGCTTTACGCTTGAAGCTCTTCAAGCTGCTCCCGATTTTGAGATTGCCGGAGTGGTCCGCCGAGATCCGTCTGACCGGGCTGATATTCCCCACACGATACCCGTGGTGGATAATATTGATAAAATAGAAAATGTTGACGTAGCCATTCTTGCAACTCCGACCCGTAAGGTGGAAGAGACCGCCCGCGACATTCTCGCTCGGGGAATTAATACCGTCGACAGCTTCGATATTCATACTCTTATCCCCGAACTTCACGATTCTCTTTCTCGGGCTGCTGTCGCTCACGGCGCTGTTGCCGTTATTTCTGCCGGTTGGGATCCGGGAAGCGATTCTGTGGTGAGGACGCTTTTACAGGCAATTGCTCCAAAAGGCTTGACATACACTAACTTTGGCCCTGGAATGAGTATGGGGCATACTGTCGCGGTTAAGGCTGTCGAAGGAGTAAAAAATGCCCTTTCCATGACTATTCCGACAGGAACTGGAATTCATCGACGCATGGTATATGTCGAGCTTTTGCCCGGTTATGAACTGGAGAGCGTGGCAGCCGCTATCAAAGCCGACCCATACTTCGCTTCCGACGAAACTCATGTCTTTGAAGTGCCTTCTGTCGATGAGGTTAAGGATATGGGACATGGGGTAAATCTGGTTCGTAAAGGAGTTAGCGGAAAAACTCAAAATCAACTCTTT
The DNA here is from genome assembly GCA_964574285.1 of uncultured Sangeribacter sp. Classification (GTDB taxonomy): domain Bacteria; phylum Bacteroidota; class Bacteroidia; order Bacteroidales; family Muribaculaceae; genus Lepagella. The sequence goes on from CAZNMC010000025.1 coordinate 20,637, forward strand.
GAATTTGATATGAAAATCAATAATCCCGCTCTTACCGGTCAGGTTTTGGTCTGCGCTGCTCGTGCTTCAATGCGTCAGCGTCCCGGTTGCTACACCATGATTGAAATTCCCGTAGTGGATTTGCTCCCCGGAGACCGGGCCGAGTGGGTAGCTCGTCTTGTCTGAATCACCCTTTATTTATACATACTCATAGGGAGGATGCACAGTATTTCTGGCCTCCTCCCTTTCAGTTATTATATACGATAAAATGACGGTTTATTAAAGCATCATAGACAGAAGTTCCGTATTTTTTCTTTTGGTTGCCCCCATGATTAAGAACCAGTCAATTATTGTCCAGACACCACATCCTCCTCCGGTGAGCAATTTCCCTAAGCCGAGTCCGATGTCCCCTATATAAAACCGATCTATTCCTAAAGTCCCAAAACAGAGAGAAAGTATCAGAGCTATAATTGGACTTTTAAAGTTCGCAGATTGCAGCCGATATAATGTTGAGTCTGGCGCGCTTAATAGACGATAGCGAAGGTTGGGAATAATCTCCGGTAGAAATTTATCAGCATTTGTAGCGATAAATAGGTCTGCTTGTTGAGAAGTCATTTATTAATATGTTTTATCGTAATTTAACCCACTTGGTTGATTGGCGTGCCATCAAGAAAAGAGGCTACATTGGCTACCGCTATATCCATCAACCGTTTACGAGCTTCTTGTGTGGCCCACGCGATATGCGGAGTGATGAAACAGCGGGGAGCGCTCAGAAGCGGATTATCTACTGCCGGGGGTTCCGTAGAAAGCACATCCATGCCGGCTGCGTAAATTTTTCCGTCACGTAAGGCTTGTGCCACAGCTTCTTCATCAAGAAGAGGCCCACGACCGGTGTTGAGAAGAATGGCGGTGGATTTCATTTTGTTAAGCCGGTCTGCATTGACTAAATGAAATGTTTCCGGCGTCAAAGGACAGTGTAAGCTTACCACATCGCTGGTGCTAAATAATTCATCCATACTCACCTTCACATATCCTTCAGGTAGTTCTTCTTGGTTTTTGGAAGTGGAGACGGCGATTTCCATTCCCAGAGCTGCGGCAACTGCCGCCGTTGCTCGTCCGGTATGGCCGAAACCTACTACACCAAAACGTTTGCCCGCCAGTTCAATTAGAGGAAAATCGGTATAGCAGAAATCTCGACATTTGCTCCAACGCCCTTTCCTGTTCTCTTCCGCATAATGCTCCACTCGCTCCACAATGGCAAGCAACAGAGCGATTGCCATCTGCGCCACCGACATTGTGCTGTACGAAGGAATGTTTGTCACGACAATTCCGCGTCGTTTGGCTTCAGCCGTGTCCACAACATTATATCCCGTGGCAAGAACCCCTATATATTTAAGATCCGGAAGTCGAGCCATCGTCTCGCCATCAATCACCGTTTTATTTGTAATAATTATTTCCGACCCTGATGCGCGTTCAACCGTTTGATCAGCTGCTGTGTAGTCATAGACCGTCAAATCGCCGAGAGAAGCCATTTCATTCCAGTCGAGGTCGCCCGGATTGAGGGTATAGCCGTCTAAAACTGTTATTTTCATTGGATATTTGAGAATTAAGGGAAAGAGTAATATTGCTTTTTTTCAGCTGACAACATTGATTGGACTTCCATCGAGATACGCTTGCAGATTGGATGCAACTTTGTCGATTGCTCGTGCTCGGGTTTCACGGGTGGCCCAGGCCACATGAGGGGTTATGAAGCAGTTTGGTGCGTTCAGAAGCGGAAAGTCCGCAGAAGGCGGTTCGGTGGAAAGCACATCCACCCCGACTCCGAAGAGACGCTTATCCTTGAGAGCCTCCGCAAGGGCTTTTTCATCCGCAATAGCTCCACGGGCAGTATTTAGGAATATGGCTGACCGTTTCATCAGACCTATTCTTTCCGCAGAGATTAATCCCCGGGTAGAATCGGTCAACGGACAATGAACGCTCACCACATCACTTGTGCGAAGCAGTTCGTCCAAATCAAGTTTGATGTAACCGGAAGGTAATTCATCTTCTTTTTTTGAAGTGAAGACTGCAATTCGCATCCCAAAAGATTGAGCCATTCGGGCCACTGCCGATCCGATGTCCCCCAATCCGATGATACCCATCTGTTTTCCGTCGAGTTCAAGCAGTGGGTGAGGAGTATAGTCAAATCCCGATTGACCCGACCATTTCCCTTTTCTTGTCAAAGAATCATAATAGGCCGGATGCATACAGATTTCAAGCAGAAGTGCCATTGTCGTCTGGGCCACAGACATCGTGCTGTATGAAGGGATATTAGTAACCACAATTCCGCGTTTGGCCGCTGCCTTGACATCAATGTAATTATATCCTGTCGCAAAAGCTCCGATATAAGCGAGCCGGGGCAATTTATCAAGTTCTGGATCACCGATATGTAGCCGGTTGACTAAAATTGCATCTGCGTCGCCCGCATGGTCAAAAAGTTCTTCCGGGGTGGTCGAATCATATACTGTGAGCTCCCCCAGTCGTCGGATAGGTTCCCAACTTAAATCACCCGGGTTTACTCCATAGGAATCAAGAGCGCTTATTTTGAAATTCTTTCTGCTCATGAATTGAAGTCAATTGCCCATTTCTGATAGAAACTTCACTCTCACCAGGCGAATCTCTTCCTCAGTATAGTCTTCCCCCAATTCTTGGATAGCTTCTTCCAGATTGTCTTCTTCACTTTGACAGAAGAAATCCATAATTTCCTCCTGTTGTTCCTCATCCATAATGTCGTTGAGGAAATAATTGATATTAATTTTGGTGCCGGATTCAACTATGCTCTCGATTTCATCAAGCAATTCAGAAAACTCCAATCCTTTGGAATCAGCCAGCACATCCAGCGAAACCTTGCGGTCGATTCCTTGAATAAGAAAGATCTTTACGTTGCTTTTACTCGGCACCGTCCGAACTCGAATATCTTCCGGTCGCTGGATTTCATTTTCCTCCACATGACGTTTAATCACTTCCACGAAGTCTGCTCCGAAGCGTTTGGCTTTACCATCCCCTACGCCGGGGATGTTCTTCAGCTCTTCCAACGTGATCGGATAAGTGGTGGCCATCGCTTCCAGCGACGGATCTTGGAATATCACATAAGGGGGTAGCTCAAGGTCACGTGCCTTTTTCTTGCGTAGATCTTTGAGGATAGCGAATAGCTCCGGGTCTGCCACGCAGGATGCTCCTTCTTTGAGCTGCGGTTCTGAATCTGTATCTGAAAATTCTACGTCTTCCACTATTTTGAATGTTTGGGTATGGTTGATAAATTCTCGGCCTGACGGAGTCAGACGAATCACTCCGTAATTTTCAAGCTCTTGACTTAGATAACCGCCAATGACGGCTTGTTTGATTACTGCATGAAGAAAGCGTTCTTCTTCTTTCGGTAACGCACCGAAAGCTTCCAGTTCCTGATGATTGCGCGATCGGATTTCGTCTGTCTTTCGACCGGTCACTATGTTTATTATGTAATCACTCTTGAATTTTTCTCCTGTTTGGGCCACGGCCTCCAATATAGCAGCCAGCTCATCTGTTGCGTCAACTTCTTTGCGCTCCCGCCGGCAATTGTCACAGTTTCCACAATTATCCTCCGAATATTTCTCTCCAAAATAATGGAGCAACAATTTCCTCCGACAAACCGATGATTCAGCATAACTTGCCGTTTCTGCCAATAGCTGCCGACCGATTTCCTGTTCCACTGGAGATTTGCCTTGCATCAATTTCTCCAGCTTTTGTAAATCCTTTTGGTTGAAAAAAGTAAGGCATATACCCTCACCCCCATCGCGCCCCGCTCGACCGGTCTCCTGATAATATCCTTCAAGGCTTTTCGGTAGATCATAGTGAATCACATACCGGACATCCGGCTTGTCAATCCCCATCCCAAAGGCTATCGTCGCTACAATCACATCAACCTTTTCGTGCAGAAAAGCATCTTGATTGGCCGACCGGGTGTGAGAATCCATCCCCGCGTGATAGGGGAGAACCTTAATTTCGTTTACCTTCAGCGTTTCCGAAAGCTCCTCGACGCGCTTGCGAGACAGACAATAGATGATCCCGCTTTTACCCGGATTGCTCTTGATAAAGCGGATTATGTCTCGATCTACATTCTTCGTCTTGGGTCGAACCTCATAATACAAATTCGGTCGGTTAAACGACAACTTGAAGACTTGGGCATTCAGCATCCCCAGATTCTTCTGAATATCGTGCTGCACTTTTTGAGTGGCTGTCGCGGTAAGTGCGATGACCGGCCGATTGTTGATCTCGTTTATGATGGGTCGTATACGCCGATATTCCGGCCGAAAATCGTGACCCCATTCCGAAATACAATGCGCCTCGTCAACGGCATAAAAGGATACATTTGCCTGTCGCAAAAAATTGATGTTGTCTTCCTTGGTCAATGATTCCGGTGCGACGTACAGAAGCTTTGTCTTACCGGAAAGAACATCCGATTTAACCCGATCCGTCTGGCCCTTGTTGAGCGAAGAATTTAGAAAATGTGCAATCCCGTCGTCTTCGCTATAATTTCGCATCGCATCCACTTGATTTTTCATCAAAGCTATAAGAGGGGATATTACTATCGCAGTGCCGGGTAGCATAAGAGCCGGCAACTGGTAGCATAGCGATTTGCCTCCCCCTGTGGGCATCAGAACAAATACATCATTACCATCCAGCAGGCTCCGGATGATCTCTTCTTGATTACCTTTGAATTTGTCAAACCCAAAATGTTTCTTAAGGGCATCGTAGATCGCAAGGCGGTCGGCCATAAGTTTAAGGCATTTGATTGTAAGGAGAATGGTCTTTCTGCTTTTTATTGCTCGATCCAAGGTCTATGGGGCAACACAAAGAGCAGATCGGATTACAAAGATAATAAAAAAATTTTCATTCTTCTAAAAAAATTACGTTTTTTGTGTAGCTTTTTCGCGGTTTTGATGTCTAACCTATTGCAATGAACAAACAACAAAGTCGAATTTTAGAGCGGGAGGTGGCCGACCTGCTTGAACGTAACAAGGCCCGAATCATCATGATTTGCCGTGCCTATGTCAATTCGCGCCAAGATCTTGAAGATTGCTTTCAGGAAGTATCTACTCGGATTTGGGAAGGATACAAATCTTTTAGGGGGAACTCCTCCGAGGAAACATGGGTCTATCGGGTGACGCTGAATTGTGCAATTAATTTCTCGCGCCGCTCTGCTCGAAGACCATCTTCTCTTCCACTTCTCGATCTTGATGTGATTGACGACGTCGTCGACTCGGATCGCGCAACCGAACGTTTATATTCCCTCATAAATCGCCTTAATCCTCTCGAAAAAGCAATCGTACTCCTTTGGCTGGAAAATCTTCCTTATGCCGAGATCGCTTTGATTATGGGGATGACCGTCAAAAACGTTTCCGTAAAACTTACTCGTATTAAAGATAAACTCAAAACATTCGCCAACGAAACAAAATTATGAACGACAATTTTAATCATTCTCAGGAGTCTCTCTCCTCGCTCGCTTCTGCCTGGATGGAGCAACGCAAGCGCCTTGAAGGTGCTGACATCCTCAACCGACAGTTTTTGCTGAAAACCATTTCAGACAAATCTTTTTGGCTGGCTCCAAAACCTCGCATCTTCTACATCATCTTTGTTGCAATATTTGCTTTTGCTCTTTGGTTTTGTCTTATACGACTCCCTCAGTATTGGCCTGTTGCTGCCCTTTGTCTCTTTGGAATTATCGATACGACTTGGCAGGTAGAATTGCGCAATCGAATTCGAAGTCTCCGTGGCGGAGTAATAGGGATGCAACGTAATCTTTTGCTATATCGCAGAATATATATTTGGGCAAGTGTAGCCATGTGGATTGTTATGTTTGGCTACTTATGGTGGTTCTATGATTTTATTAATCAAGTACTTGGTGTAGAAACTCCAGTAATCTTCTTCGTACTCTTCGGTGTCGTATGCCTATTCGTCTTCTTATTTCGAACAATGAAAACTTTCCGTTCTTTAGGTGATTTACAAAATCTTACGTCTGAACTGCGCGACTTGGAATAAAACTGATTCTCAATTGCCTTTTCTCAACTGATAAATAATTTAACGAATATAATCCCCATTCCAATCTCGGAATGGGGATTATTAGTGCTATGCGCTGGTTTTGGGCGCGGTTTTATGGTTCCCACAGTTGGGTAATGGTTACTTTCTTCCCTTTTTTTCCACCGCGTTTCACCTGGGAGCCCATATAATAGCAATCAGACGAAACTCCATTTCTATACCCGGCCGCTGTGAATTTCTTCATAAGTTCCAAAGCACACTCGGTGTTGAAGAAATCAATTGTCACTTCCGGGGTTGGACCGGAAACAATAGTTACGGTCTCGACCAATCCACCATCCTTATCCGTCTGCCGTTTGAGATCCGTATGTTCCTCTGTGTAAAAACCATTGTCTGACCAAAATCCTATCTCATCCCGTACTTTCTTACTTGACTGATGAGAAATCTCATAGCCCTTGGCCTGAAGATTACTGATAATCTCATTGGCTCCTCTCATATCCTGGACTGTTCCCGAAAAACCCTCCTCTTTTCGCGGGGATTGAAGAAAATCTGACAGTTCAAGCTGTGGCATCGATGCAATCGCAGCGCTGTCTCTTTCGGCTTGAAGCTCTTTAGGCGACTTTGTAAGATGAAGCTCTGATTTTATGACCTTCAACGATACCGCTTGCTCAGACAGTTTCTTAAGTTTCTCTTTCGATAGAGAATGATTTGCCGGCGTAGAGAACTTAATCTCAGCCGAGCCTTTACCGGAATTGATTAGCGATAGCAACGAATCCTTTTCTTTGCTGTCCGCAAGCTTCAATTTAGTTATGGTGTTCTCCTCATCATCAAGGACAGCAACCGTTATCTCCACCTCATCGACAGGAAGAGCTGTTTTGGCCTCGAAAGTCAAGGTGGTTGAAGCTTTTGGCTCCTTCGCGTCCGAGAACTCAAGCGTTGCCTCATCCTCACTAATGCCAAGACACTGGGCAACATCGCCCTCAATATCACTATTCACCTCTACATCTTTAGGTTCCGGAAGGCTACCACAACTTATGCAAATTATCGCAAGCACTAACGGTAACCAAAAACATATCCTTTTCATTAATCGAAATATTTAATGTATTTTATAATTTATTTAACTACACATATGTTATGGGTAACTCTTACACCCTCTATTACACTGCAAAATTAAAAAAATCTTTTTATCCCCAATTAATTATATGAAAATTTAGGATGCAAAGCTTAAAAATAAATTTCGCGTGACTGCATATTTAAATTTTAATTATTACTTTTGTGAATTGTAAAACCTTATCAAATAAATAAGATATGAAAAAAATTCTACTTTCTGCTGCACTCCTTATCGCTGCTTTTGGTGCAAATGCTCAGGACAATGTCAAGATCAACAATCTGTGGTTTTCCTTGAATGAAGCAAATCTCACAGCTACATTTGAATCCGGAGTCTATACCACTTATGATGAATCTGATGCGTATTCGGGTGATATTGTGGTTCCTGCCCAGGTTTCTTACCAAGGTAAGAATTACACCGTCACAACCGTGGGACAATACGCGGTAAATGATTATGATGCAGAAGTAACTTCGGTAACTCTTCCCGAGACAATTATTACTATTGATAAATATGCGTTTGACTCCTCTGTTTTGAAGAATATTGTGATTCCCAATAGTGTTAAGACAATCGGAGACGAAGCTTTTCAATATTCTGAGCTTCAGACCATTAATTTGGGTTCTGGGCTGCAATCAATAGGTAGTAAATGTTTCGCCAAGTGTACAGATCTTTCCAGTGTCACTTCTCTTGCCGAAGTGCCTCCAACAATTCAGGACACCACTTTCCCGACCGATATTCGAAGCAATATCACTCTCACTGTTCCCGCCGGAAAAGCTGATGCCTACAAGAACAATGCGAACTGGAGCGGATTTAAGGCGTATGTGGAACTGGCTGACCCCAATGTAGGTGTGGAAACGATTGAGACCCCTTCCAATGCTTCAACTCACTATTTTACTCTCCAAGGGGTTGAAATAAATACTCCCGTCGAGGGTCAGATTGTAATCGTTCGTCGTGGATCCAAAGTATCAAAAGTAGTTTATCGCAATAAATAAAGAAAAACCATTCTGTTTTATTGGACTGCTGTTGTTATGGCAGTCCAATAATTTATGTTAACCGATATTATCTGTCGCATGAAGAAATTACTTTCAATTTTGTTTCTCATTTGCACTTTGCCTGTTTTAGCTGCCACTAACGTAGTAGTCAATGGCATAAGTTATGAGCTTGATCTTGAATCTGGTACAGCTGCCCTCATTCGGCCTGCCACTCCCTACACTGGTTTCATAGATATTCCCGCAGAAATTACACCGGAGGGATACGAGGGGCGTCAATTCAAAGTTAAAGCAATCTACAACAATGTATTTCCTCTAAATAGTGAAGTTACCGGAGTGAAATTTCCCGCCACAATCGATACCGTCGGATACAACGCATTTAGAGAAACGACCAATCTGAAAACCGTTGAAATCACTGATTTGGATGCATGGGCAAATATCAGTTTCCGGGATGCAAGAGCCATCCCGACCGCCTGGAGCAAATCACTAACTCTCAACGGCAAACTGGTGACTGACGTCGTTATTACTGCGAAAGCCGGAAAAGTGAAACCTTTTGTGTTTCAGAGCCTGGAGGATTTAAAGTCAGTGACGATTGAAGACGGAGTGACTTTGTTGGGAGAATCTTCTTTTGCTTCTTGCACCGGACTTCAGACGGTAACTATTCCCGCCTCTGTCGACTCCATTGGATTTAAGGCTTTTGGAGGATGTTCCCAGCTTTCAGAATTTGTCCTCAAGACTAACAAACTTCGCACAATTCCCGGAAGCATGCTGAATGGTTCCGCAATAAAGTCATTTGTTGTGCCGGAGGGGGTGACCGTTATTGACAATCAAGCATTCCAAAATTGTACTCAACTGACCGAAGTGTCCCTCCCCGCTACTCTTCAACGCTTCCTGATGATGTGTTTTGCCGGAGCTTCAAATCTCCAGAAGGTAGTGTGCAACGCCGCGAATCCTCCCGGAGTTTTCTCCTATGTAGGCGATCCAACCGGCTATGGGTCTGTGTTCGATTCTTCTATTTTCAGCACTTGTGTGTTGCAGGTGCCCGCCGAAAGCATTGACAAATACAAGAAAGCAGTCCTTTGGAAGGAATTTATAAATATTGAACCTATACCGGTTGCTCAGGAAAAAAAAAGCACAGATAGGTGATTTGTGGTACGAACTTTTGCCCGATGCTCAGACTGCAACTGTAATCTATAATGAATCTTATAACAATACTTCGTTAAAATTTAATTTATGCCGTTGAAAATAAATGAG
>CAZNMC010000026.1:0-28423 GCA_964574285.1 uncultured Sangeribacter sp.
CAAATGGAATCAGCCCTAATTTTGGGTGTCCTCAAATTTTTATCGGACAGCAATAATATTTTTTACTTACCCAGCGGGGGAGGTGTTTGTGAGGGAGAAGCTGCGACTTTATTAGTGGGAGATGAATTAGAAGTTTCTACTTCAACTTCCTTAGCAACATTTGAGGGAGCCATTGCAGTTGGTTCGGGTGAAGATGACTTCTGTAAGGGCAAAGCAGGATTTTGAGGCTGTCCGCTCCCATTGAAGAAGGGGTAAGGAAGTCCATAGAGTACATCCGGATTTTTGCCCGGACTCATATATCCTTCGATTATAGTGTCTCTTCCACTTGGATTCTCGAATGCATACAGATGGAATCGGAAAAGCATAACAGCTAAATGCTCGAAAATAGAACTTTGGATAGCTTCATATTGGGTCCATGCTGAAGTATTGGTGAAACAATATAATTGAAGTGGTATTCCGGCAGAAGTTTGTTCTAAAGTGCAGATGAAACAAGTATCTTCGGCTGCATGTGAGACATGAGGGTGAGAATCCAGATAAAGTTTCAAATATGCCCGGAAGATACCCAAATTTGTATCGATAGAGCCATCCGCCAATCCGGCCGGATTATTAACGTTACATTCTTTTCCGGCCTTTCGTTGTTCAATTTTTTTATTAATCCAATCTGTGAGTAAAGGAATCTTGGCATATTCAGCAAGCATTGCATCATCGGTTTGCACCACACTGTCTGCATCAATCAGATAGCTCCGGTCAATACGTCGAGTGTTACTTGTCTGCATAGGACGGTAATTAGTAAAAGAACCGCTGACAAGAGTATATGGAGGAACAGTAGTTATTGTCTTATCCCAGTTTTGGACTTTTACGGCGGTCAGGGAAACTTCCACCACCGTTCCGTTGGCATCAGTACCATGAACTTTAATCCAGTCACCGACATGTAGAGAATCATTTTCCGACAATTGAACTCCGGCAACCACTCCTAAAATACTATCTTTAAAAACCAACATCAGGACGGCAGCAAAAGCTCCCAAACCCGCCAGCAGTGTCGCCGGAGATTTATCGAGAACAATTGCAACACTGATGATTGCAACCAAAATCCAGATTATTCCTTTTGCTAATTGTACAAGTCCTTTTAGAGGCAATCTTCGTTTGTTGTCTCGGGTATCAAAGTGGATCCAAAGTGCTTCCACGAACGTATTAATGGATTTAGCCAAAATGAAAACAATATAAATCCATGTGATTCGAGCCAACCATGTTCCGAGAGTGTTGTGAGTCGAAATCAGCGTAAATTGAATTAAAATCAGAAAGACAATAGCCGGAATGATTCGGGCAGTTTTAGTAAAAAATTTCATTTGAGTGAGATTTTGATAAAAATCTCCTTTTAATTTTTTACCGACTATTTTTACTATTCCAATAGTGATCCAAGTTACTACATAACCAACCCCGAGTGAAAGAGCAAAAACAATGGCAGCATACACCCATACAAAAAGGGTAGGATGATTGTGGATCCCAAAAAAGGACAAGAGAGAATTGACAAGATGCATTATCCAGGTGGCAATAGCATAAGTGCTTTGTTCCTGTCCAATATGTACTTCCGGGAGTGCTTTTGATTCAGCGGTCACGGAAGGGATAAGAAGAATAAGGTTTAGTAGAAAGTTCATAGATGGGAATTCTTTCTCTTTTATACAAAAAAAATCCTATATTGGTTCAAAACATGAGTTACAAACCCAATCACTATGTTCATGGAAAAAAGTCGATAAAAAATGTATTTGTTTGTGTAAATTCTTCAAAACTCCTATTTTTGTAAAATAAAATCTAATAACACTTCCTCTAACGGAGAAATCCTATTACATTACGATGAAAAAAATATCTATAGTTATCGGTGCCGCTATAATTTCTTTGTCGGCTTTCTCTCAATCTGTGGTCTACATGACAAAAGAAATCTCTCCTGAGTCGCTTGTTAAAGTATATGAAGCTCTCGGACGTCCGGCAACTGGTAAAGTGGCTGTGAAGATAAGTACCGGAGAGCCGGGAGGTCATAATTTTCTTCAGCCTGAATTAATCAAAGATTTAGTGCAGAAAGTAAATGGAACTATTGTAGAATGTAACACAGCTTATACCGGAAAGCGATACACTACCGAAGATCATTTGCAAGCTTGTGAAGACCATGGATTCACAGCAATTGCACCGATCGACATCATGGATGGAAAAGGAGAAATTCGGATTCCGGTCAAAGATAATACTCATCTTCAATATGATCTTGTTGGAGCTACTCTTCCCAATTATGAATTTATGATTGATCTTTCTCATTTCAAGGGCCATGCGATGGGAGGTTTTGGGGGAGCACTTAAGAATCTCTCCATTGGGGTGGCTTCAGGAAATGGGAAAACTTATATCCATTCAGCCGGTAAAACGGAGGATAGAGAAAAAATATGGCGTAATATTGCTTCCCAAAATGATTTTCTCGAATCCATGGCAGCTGCAGCTCAAGGTGTGGCTGACTATTTCGGAGAAAATATTTTGTATATCAATGTCATGAATAATATGTCGGTAGATTGCGACTGCAATGGGCATCCGGCCAATCCTACGGTGAAGGATATCGGGATTTTGGCTTCGACCGATCCAGTTGCTTTGGACAAAGCTTGCGTAGATTTAATCTATCAAATAATTCCTGAGGAGGGAAATGATCCACGAGCGTTAATAGAGCGGATTGAGGAGAAGAATGGTATCCATACAGTAGAACACGCAGAAAAAATAGGATTAGGGACTACTGACTACAAGATAGTTCAGATTGATTAAATCTATTTCCCTCTTAATTTTTCCATTCGTTCTTTTAATCGAATTTCTGCCTGAGAATCTCCCGCTTTCCAAAATTTGGTTCCAACTAATCCATCAGGTAAATATTGCTGATCGGAAAAATGATCAGCGTAATCATGGGAGTATTGATAACCTTGGTGGTATCCCAGCTCTTTCATTAATTTTGTTGGAGCATTTCTTAAATGAAGTGGTACGGGAAGGTTGCCGCTTTTCCGAACTTCTTCTAATGCGGAATCAATGGCCATATAGGCCGAATTGCTTTTTGGAGAAGTGGCAAGATATATAGCACACTCTGAAAGAATTATCCTTCCTTCCGGCCAGCCTATTTTTGCTAAAGCATCAAATGTGGCGTTGGCCAGGAGAAGTGCATTAGGATTTGCAAGACCAATGTCTTCGGCAGCCAGTATAACCAATCGGCGTGCTATAAACTTGGGATCTTCTCCTCCGGCAACCATTCGCGCCAACCAATAAACTGCTGCGTCCGGGTCACTTCCACGAATGGATTTGATAAATGCGGAGATTATGTCGTAATGCATTTCTCCATTCCGGTCGTAAGCAAGTGGGTTTTCCTGAAGGGAATCCGCCACAACTTTATCGTTGATGACAACCGCCTTTCCTGAAGGGGCTCCCTGTTCGACTAAATCTATAATATTTAATAACTTTCGAGCATCGCCCCCTGCGTAGCGAAAAAGAGCATTCGTTTCTTCTACTTTTATTTCGCGCCGGGTGAGAATCGGGTCAGATGTAAGAGCTCGATCCAAAAGGGTTTTTAGTTCATCAAGTTCCAGTGGCTTAAGTGTATATACCTGCGCCCGAGACAACAACGGCCGAATTACCTCGAAAGAAGGATTTTCAGTGGTGGCTCCGATAAGCGTAACCGTCCCCTTCTCAACTGCGCCAAGCAGACTGTCTTGTTGAGACTTATTAAATCGATGTATTTCATCAATAAAAAGAATGGGACGGGATTTATTGAAAAGACTTCGACTTTCTTTTTCACATCGGTCCAGCACCTCTCTTACTTCCTTTACCCCCGATGTAACAGCTGAAAGAGTAAAGAACGTGGTTTCGGCAGCATTTGCAATAATCCGTGCCAGCGTAGTTTTACCTACTCCGGGAGGTCCCCAAAGAATAAAGGAATTAATTCTCCCGGATTCAATCATTCGACGTACCACTCCGTCGCGACCAACCAGATGCTGTTGACCGATATATTCATCCAACTGCTTTGGGCGCATACGCTCTGCAAGTGGAATATTACTCATTTCTATTTTATCATTCATTTTCGATCATACACTTTTACGATTTGCCAAAATTTTGCAAAGTGACTCTAAATTAACTTCTAATAGAGAATCCACAATGCAATCAGAATATGGCAATAATGTGGAAGGTTCCATTGTCCCAGTTACACCAATCACGTAAGCCCCGGTGGCTCGTCCGGCCATAACTCCTTGAAGTGAATCTTCAAATACAACGCAATGCTCCGGTTTAACTCCAATTAACGATGCACCTTTCAAGTATCCTTCCGGATCAGGTTTCGACCGTTTAACCATATTCCCGTCGATTATTACATTAAACCGATTTTTTAAGTTCGGCATTTGACACCATAAGTGAGACATTTTTTTGTCGTTACTACTGGTTACTAATGCCACTGGTAGTTTTGCGTCCGATAAGTTTTCAAGAAGCTCAGCGGCCCCATTGCAATAGCTATATGACATCATCTGCTCTCGTTCTTTGAGTATTTTGATAACTTCCGGACGGTCATTAGCTGAAAAATAGTTTTTCAGGATAGTATCTAATGTCAACCCCTTGATTCGGCGTTCAAAATTTGTTACTCCGGTAGGAAAGCGTTGATTAATCTCTGCCCAAATCTCGGTGTAGCGTGTTTCACTATCAATTATCACTCCATCGAGGTCAAACAAAAAGCCAATTTTTTTATCATCAGTCATGTCGTAGACGGGGAATAAATGGATTTCTGTGCAAAGATAACGGAATCCTGGGATAAAAAGATTAACTTTGTTCTTTAAAATTTGAAAGATGACAGCAGATGTCGAATTGCGTTTGAATCCCCAGGATGCCGCTGTAGAATCTTCCTTAAAAAAGGAGGCTGCTCGCAAGCTTGGGATTTCAGTGGATACCATCAACGATATTCGGGTGATTAGAAAGAGTATTGACGCTCGTAGGAAAAATGTAATACTTAATCTTACTGTCCGAATTGCCTATGGCAATACAAAACAGATTTCAGCCTTTTGGGTGCCGAAACAATTTACCGATGTTTCAGATTCTCCCAGGCAGGTAGTAATTGTCGGAGCAGGGCCGGCCGGTTTATTTGCCGCTTTAAAAGCTATTGAATTGGGTATTCGTCCAATCGTGCTTGAACGTGGTAGAGACGTGGACAGTCGCCGACTTGATTTGGCTGTTATGAATCGCACGGGAAAGGTGGATGCTGAATCAAACTATTGTTTTGGAGAAGGAGGTGCAGGCACTTTTTCCGATGGAAAGTTATTTACTCGAAGTAAAAAGCGAGGAAATGTAGGGGAAATCCTGGGACTATTGCATCAATATGGTGCAAGCGAAGACATTCTCATAGATTCCCATCCTCATATCGGCAGTGATAGATTGCCATTGATAATAAAAAATATCAGAGAGACAATTTTACGTTGTGGAGGGAAAGTTAAATTTGGTGAACGCGTTGTTGAATTGATTGTAGATCAAGAAAGGAAATGCGTAGAAGGAGTGCAGACAGTATCGGGGGAGAAATATTATGGTCCGGTTATTTTAGCTACCGGACATTCGGCTCGAGATGTCTATCGCATGTTGAAAAGCCACCATATAGAAATGGAACCTAAAGGCATAGCCGTTGGGGTTCGTTTGGAACATCCTCAGCAGCTAATTGATCAACTTCAATACCATTCGTCAGAAGGACGGGGGAAGTGGTTGCCGGCAGCCGAATATCGTTATGTCTGTCAATCGGATGGGAGAGGGGTTTATTCGTTTTGTATGTGTCCGGGTGGAGTAATTGTTCCAGCCGTTTCGGGCCCCGACCAATTGGTTGTCAATGGGATGTCGGCTTCTGCGCGTGCTTCGCGACACGCCAATTCCGGGATGGTGGTAGAAATTCATCCCGGTGATTTTCCAGAATTTGAACAAGCTGGAGAACTACAGATGTTGGCACTTCAAGAAAATCTTGAAAAAAGATTTTATGATGAAGCCAATCAGACGCTTAACGCACCGGCTCAGAGAATGGAAGATTTTGTAGAAGGGAAATTGTCTTCTACTCTTCCTTCCACATCGTATCTGCCTGGTATTCATTCTTCTAGATTAGATCAACTTCTTCCTCCTTTTATAAGCCAACGGCTAAAAGAGGGATTTTGCAATTTTGGAAAAAAATCTCCAGGATTTCTTACAAATGAAGCTGTTCTTATCGGGCTTGAGTCGCGGACATCTTCTCCGGTTCGCATTCCCAGACTTCCCGGTTCTTTGCGTCATATCGCCTATTCAGGCCTATATCCCGTCGGAGAAGGAGCGGGATATGCCGGAGGAATAGTGTCGGCTGCCATCGATGGGCAAAATGCAATAATTGCTATTGAGAAAGAATTATAATTGTTTTTTCATAACCTTAAGATAAGATATATAATGTCTACCATACTCAATATTGAAACTTCTGGCGATGTCTGTTCGGTCGCACTCAGTCGCGACGGAGTGGTAGAATATCAACTTGAAGATCAGGGTCCGGCGAATCATGCACGCTGTTTAGCCCCGTTTGTTGAAAAATGCATGGAAGAAGTAGAGCGAAAAGAAATAAAACTCGATGCAGTAGCTGTTAGTATTGGCCCGGGTTCCTATACCGGTCTCCGCATAGGATTATCCATGGCTAAGGGATTGTGTTTTGGTCTTGGGATACCTTTACTGACAATTCCAACACTTGAGATACTGGCTGTTAAGGCCATGTTTCGCTCTATGGAGTGGACAGGTGAAGAGATTATCGTCCCCATGTTGGATGCTCGCCGAATGGAGGTTTACACCGCAGCCTATGATTTTGCTCTTCGACCGATCTTAATTCCCCAGGCTATGATACTTGAATCGGATTCTTTTAAATTCCTTTCCAACCGGAAGGTAATATTTGTTGGTCCCGGTTCTGTGAAAGCAAAAGAAGTGGTAGAAATACCCGATGCGGTTTGGCTTGGCGATCTTGCTCCTTACGCGCGTGACATGACAGCTCTATCGGAAAAATTTCTGAGGGATGGCAAAATAGCCGATGTAGCCTATTCCACTCCGGAATATCTTAAAGAATTTCAGGCTACCACACCAAAGAAACAGTTTTGAAAGACTCTTATAGTATCTTAATCTATTGCTCTTGTCTTCAGAACAAATGCGGAATATATGAAGGGATTTTATTTATTTTGAGTCCCTGGTGATATTTCGTATAAAATTTGTATTTTTGCAATTCAGTTGGATGCTTCCGACGATAAATTAAGTCAGAGAAATTCTTAAAATTAATTCCAGACTAATCTGAAATGCTATATTATAATACTGCCCAACCGCATTTATCCCTCCCTGAATACGGTCGAAATATTCAACACATGGTGGACTTTTGTATTACGCTTACTGACAAAGAGCAGAGAACCGCCTGTGCCTATGCCATAGTTGAAACTATGGCGCGGCTTTTCCCAAACTTGAAAGGGGAAAATGATGATATGTCAAAATTTTGGGATCATATTAACATAATGTCCGGTTTTAAACTTGATGTCGATTTCCCTTGCGAAGTAATGCAGCAAGAACAACTTAATCCCAAGCCTGCCAAGATACCGTATAACTCTTCGCGTTTTCGTCATCGTCACTATGGCAAATTAATAGAGCAAATGATTGGCAAGGTGTCGGAATTGGAAGAGAGTCCGGAAAAAGCAGAATTGGTTTCCAGGTTAGCTCATCATCTCAAGAAATTAATGTTGGCGCATAACCCGGAGGCTATGACAGATGCAAAAATACTGAAGGACCTGTCTGAATTTTCGGGTGGAAATATTCTTCTTAATCCGGATGAATACGTACTTCACGATTTTACCATGGTGGCTACGCCCGCAAATAAGAAAAAAAAGAAGAAATGAGCACATTTATTGTTGAAGGAGGGCATACACTCCATGGCTCAATTGCGTGTCAAGGAGCAAAAAATGAAGCGCTGGAAGTAATTTGCGCCACATTACTCACATCCGAACCTGTAACAATCTCCAATCTTCCCGATATTTCAGATGTGAGGAATCTAATCGGTCTGTTACGGGATATGGGTGTGAAGGTTGACTTTACGTCTCACGACACATGCTGTTTTACCGCCGACGAGGTAGATATCAATTATATCTATACAGAAGAATTTCTTAAGAAAGCACGCTCCCTTCGTGGGTCGGTCATGATTATCGGTCCGCTGACGGCGCGTTTCGGAAAAGCAATCCTACCCAAGCCGGGAGGAGATAAAATTGGTAGACGTCGCCTCGATACTCATTTTCTCGGTTTGCAAAAATTGGGAGCTGAATTTGAATATATCCCTGATGAAAAGATATATAAGATTAGTACTAAAACTGCTCTTCACGGGGAGTATGTACTTCTTGATGAGGCTTCAATTACAGGAACAGCAAATTTGATTATGGCAGCCGTCTTAGCGGAGGGAGAAACAGTAATTTACAATGCCGCGTGCGAACCATATATCCAACAATTATGCCGTATGCTGAATGCTATGGGCGCAAAAATTGAGGGAGTGGGTTCGAATTTGTTGACCGTTACTGGTGTGTCGCAACTTCACGGTACGTCTCATCGGCTTCTTCCGGATATGATAGAAGTAGGGTCATTTATTGGTATGGCAGCAATGACCGGATCGGAATTGCGTCTTACCAATGTTAGTGTTCCCAATCTTGGGATTATGCCGGAAGCATTCAGACGGTTAGGAATTGAGTTAGAGATAGAGGGCGATGATATAACTGTTAAGGCTAACGATGGCTATGAAATAGAAACCTTTATCGATGGATCGATAATGACATTCGCTGATGCGCCATGGCCCGGTCTCTCACCCGATTTATTAAGTATCTTTTTAGTAGTAGCTACCCAAGCCCGAGGAAGCGTTCTTATCCATCAAAAAATGTTTGAGAGTCGTCTGTTTTTTGTTGATAAATTAATTGACATGGGGGCCCGAATAATTTTGTGCGATCCACACAGAGCTGCTGTCATTGGTTCTGGCCATCTCCATAGTCTGCATGCCACCGATATGGTGTCGCCGGATATTAGAGCGGGGATAGCGATGTTGATAGCGGCTCTTGGAGCGAAAGGTACCAGTCGAATTCAGAACATTGATCAAATCGACCGGGGATATGAACGAATTGACGAACGATTGAACCGTTTGGGGGCGCGAATCATTAGAATTGACAGATAAACCTTTTGGTTTACGCCATTCAATATGATAGAAAGAGAAGAAATAGAAGAAATAGGAAAATTTCTTAAAACTCATGCGCTCAAAGGAGAATTAAATATTCAACTTGATGTCGACAGTGGGTTTATACGTCCGTGTATCCCTCTAATAATTGAACGGGATGGAATACTCGTACCGTTTTTTGCCGAGTCTATTCGACCGAAAGGTCATTTTGCATCCTTAGTCAAGCTTGTTGGAGTCGATTCCGAAGAATCTGCTGCCAGTTTCGTTAATGAAACTGTGTATGCCCTTCGTCGGGATGTGGACCAATATATGGGAGAAGAAGAAACTGATGAGGAGGGAGTCTATATGGATGATATGTTAGATTACACCCTGATAGACAGCGCTTCGCAGAAGGAAATAGGTAAAGTTACAAGAGTAGATTTTTCAACCGCTAATATTCTCTTCATTGTTGAGACTTCTGATGGAGAGGAAATATTTGTTCCAGCCTCTGAGGATCTTATTGTGGGAGTGGATAAAGACAAAAAAATTGTTGCGGTTAATATACCCGACGGACTTTTGGACTTGAATATAAAAAAGAATAAAGGATAAAGGATAAAAAGATAATTCTATGAACGACACCAATGAATTGGGTGGCTACAATGAAAAAAATGCAGTTAGATTTATAAGAGCTGACATTCCGGAGTCGACCTCGAGGCAGTATTCTGATGATGACATTCTCTATGTCGTTGATTCAATATGGGATTTCTATGAGAAAAGAGGGTTGACATCTCTCGATAATTTGGATTTGGAAGACGATCTCTTGGATGAAGATGACCTGATAATGTATGTAAAAAAAGAGATTGCTTCAGATAAGACAATTATCATGGAACCAAAAGATATTGAATATATAGTTAAGGCAGAGTTAAATTATGAAAAATCTTTGGAAGAACTTTTTTAATATTGGTCTTGCAATAGTAATGGCACTTCCCGCTGTCACTATTTCTGCTACCACTGCAAAAGTAAATCAACGCGATGAAACGCTTGATAATCTTTCTTTTGTTGAAATGCTCAATTCAATCGACTGTGGGAAAAATTCTGATTTAATTCAGAAATTTCAAGATAAAGAGGGAAAAAATAGATTGCTCAATTCGCGTAATGTGCCAAAAACAGATTGGAAAGTAGAACTCTTTCGCAATAAGGAAGTTTTGGTTGTGACAATTCCAGCCTCTCGATTGTTTTCTCCTAACTCTACGGAACTGTCTGCTGAGGCATCGAGCTATCTTAACCCCATCAGGCGCTATCTTCGCGAGCCTGACATGTATAGGGTTTTGCTTGTAATGCACACAGACAATACTGGTTCAGAGGAATATCGCGATAAGCTGACAATAGAAAGAGCTGAAGCTGTTTTTGACTGGTTTGAAGAGCAGGGAGAAGACACCCGATATTTGTTTGACTATGCTATGAGCGATGACATGCCATTGAAACCAAATAACTCAGTTGAAAACCGCGCAGACAACCGACGACTGGAAATATATTTGGTTCCAGGTAAGAAAATGCTGGAGCAAGCAAAAAAGGGTAGAATTGTCTTCTGAGAGAGTAAGATTTTGATTAGTTGCTGTAACAATTATCAACTTTTTAATGAAGTGGAATGTTAGTAAAGCAGAAGAAAATTTTTAAATAATATTCCACTATTATGAAAAACATTACTGGATTTACAACTGGTATCCATAAAATTTGGTGGGTCCCTCTGATTACCGGGCTAATTGCTCTTGGGTTAGGTGTATGGTGCTTTTGCTCTCCGGAAACTTCCCTAACGGTGTTTGCTTATGTTTTTGCCGCCGGTTTGGTTATTGCCGGGATTCTTAATTGCAGTTATTCCATTGCTAATCGCCAGCTTCACACTAATTGGTCATGGAGTCTCATTCTTGGTCTTTTAGAAATTGTCTGTGGTGTTTGGCTGCTTACACTTTCACCAGCGACTCTTGCTATTTCCTTTGCCTTTGCTGTTGGAATTTGGCTTTGGGCGGTCGCCATCAACTCCATTGGAGAAGCAATTTTTTTCGCTCGCTTCAATATAATTTGGACTATCCTGATGGTTGTCTTGTTGGTAGCTTCAATCGCATTAGTCTGTGTCTTCTTGTTTAATCCTATCTTTGGAGGATTGATAGGCTGGATGTGGTTAGGTTGTTCACTACTTCTGTTTGGGATTTGGCGTATAGCATTGGCTTTCAAGATTAAAAGTCTTGCTCGTTAAAAGATACTTTAATAAATATATAAAGCTGGTCTCCGGAAATTTGAAAAAAATTTTTCTGGAGACCGGTTTATATTATGGCTTCTATTACTTTGCCGTTTGATAATAATTTCGTAATTTCGCACATAAATTTGACTAAAAAATTCAGTAAGAAATCGTTTCATTGTCTTCCATTTGCCCGAAACAATGTTAGGAAATAAAAAAAGTGGAAAGTATTTGGAAGATTTTGGCTAACGATTGTTTATTAATAAGGTAGAAAGTGTTGAGTATTGGAGCGAATTCCAATCTAACCGTCTGACGTCGTGATTACATCCACTATTGACTAAACAAATTAAATGCATATAAAAAAAGACTTAATTCCCTTTATTGTAGAGGGAATACAAGATAAAAAGGGTAAGGGGATTACAATCTTAGATCTTTCATCTATTGAGATGGCCTCAACAGACACTTTTGTCATCTGTGAAGGACGGTCCCCTTCTCAAGTGTGCGCAATTGCGGATAGTGTGAGGGAGTTAGTTCTTCGCGAAACAGGAATAAAGCCGTATAATTATGATGGTTATCGTAACGGCCAATGGATTGTGATAGATTATGGCTATGTGATGGTACATATCTTTTTGCCTGAAATACGTGAGCGTTATCATTTGGAAGCGCTGTGGGGCGATGCGGAAATAAGCTCCATTGCAGATATTGACTAAAAAATTATAGGATAAATTAAAATATATAGAATCTCATGTTTCCTTCAAATAATAACAAACCCTCCAAGAAACCTTCAAAACGCCCATTGCTCAATATGTATTGGATATATGCCTTGTTGGGATTGGCATTAGTCGGGCTTTATTATTTCCAAAACAATGATCAAACTCGCCAGGTGGATTGGACAGAATTTGAGAAAGCAGCGGTAGCCGGTGACATCGAAAAGATCGTTGTCAACATGAGCAACGCCGAAGCAGAAGGATACCTTACGGATGCAGGCGCAAAGAAACTGAAATTCGATATGCAACCCGGATTTGAAGGCCGCAAGAAAATTGAAACGACTATTCCTTCACCTGATAAAATTTCAGAAAAAATAGAAGGATGGAATAGTGAATTGGCTGCGCAAAAGAAACCGGCTATTCAAGTAAATTTTGAAAAGGGTTCAGATCTGATGCGAATATTTTGGGCATTTGGTCCGATTCTTATGATTTTTTTAGGTTGGTACTTCCTATCAAAACGTATGTCGGCCGGGGGAGGCGGAGGAGGAATTTTCAGCGTTGGAAAATCAAAAGCCACAGTATTTGAAAAAGGTAATGGAACGAATGTAACTTTTAAGGATGTCGCCGGCCTTGCGGAAGCGAAGGTTGAGATAGAAGAAATCGTGGAATTCCTAAAAAATCCACAGCGATATACCGATTTGGGCGCTAAAATTCCTCGGGGAGCTCTTCTTGTAGGCCCTCCGGGTACCGGTAAAACCCTGTTGGCTAAAGCGGTAGCAGGGGAGGCCAATGTTCCGTTCCTTTCCATTTCAGGTTCAGATTTTGTAGAAATGTTTGTTGGAGTCGGTGCTGCGCGTGTCCGGGATCTTTTCAAACAGGCAAAGGAAAAAGCTCCATGTATAGTTTTTATTGACGAAATCGATGCTGTGGGTCGCGCACGTGGAAAAAATCCCAGTATGGGAGGAAACGATGAGCGTGAAAATACCTTGAACCAGATGCTTGTGCAGATGGATGGTTTCGGTACAAATAACGGAGTAATTCTTTTAGCTGCCACCAACCGGGCAGATATGCTTGATAAGGCACTCTTGCGCCCGGGTCGATTTGATAGACAAATTTATGTTGATCTTCCGGAACTGACCGACCGAATGGAAATCTTTAATGTTCATCTTCGTAACATTAAAGTTAGTTCATCAATCGATGTAGAGCAACTTGCTCGACAGACTCAAGGTTTCTCCGGTGCGGATATTGCCAATGTTTGTAATGAAGCAGCATTGATTGCAGCGCGAAATAATAAGAAAGAAGTAGAGTGGAGTGATTTCATGGGTGCCATTGACAGAATAGTCGGTGGCTTGGAGAAGCGCTCCAGAATAATTACAGATGAGGAAAAGTATTCGATTGCTACTCATGAAGCCGGACATGCGACTGTAAGCTGGATGGTGCAGTATGGCAATCCTCTTGTAAAAGTGACCATTGTGCCTCGTGGGAAAGCATTGGGAGCAGCTTGGTATGCACCTGAAGCCCGCCAAATCATTCCCACTCAGGCTCTTTTAGATACTATGTGTGGCTTATTAGCCGGGCGAGCAGCCGAAGAAGTATTTACCGGACAAGTAGGCACAGGGGCAAGCGATGATCTTGAAAAGTGTACTAAAATAGCTCGTTCACTGGTGATGTATTATGGTATGAGCGATAAACTCCCGAACATAAACTTTAATGATTCCACCGGCCAAGATTATGGATTCCAAAAACCATATTCTGAAGAAACAGCGGAACTTATCGATAAGGAGGTAACCCGAATTGTCAATGAGCAATACGGACGCGCTAAGGAAATATTACGTCAATATGCCAAGCAGCATAATCAGATCAGAGATTTACTGATTAAGAATGAGGTCATTTATCATGATGATGTGCAGGAAATTCTTGGTCCACGAAAATGGAAATCCCGCACAGATGAGATAATGGAGCTTAATAAAAAAGAGGAAACCAAAGAATCTTCTTCCGAGTCTAAAGAGCCCATTGATGTAATCCCAACCGATCTATCCGATACAAAAGAAAAACCGGATATTGATGCAGAGGATTCCGATGCCGGCACACCTCCTCCTTTTACCAAAAAATAATGTGATATGTGAGGCCTAAGTAAGCAACCCAACACGTTCAGTCCCATAAGTAAAACTAATATAATAAAATTAGTTTTCTAAAACTCGTAAAAATTGGTCTTTATTTCACAATAGAAAAAATCCATTGGATTTTCTTGAAAGAAAGAAGTAATTTTGAACGCCGAAAATAGTTTGTTCCCGGCCAATCTTTTTCAACCAATATTAAAAATTAATAATTAGACATATATCTATGAAGCTTAAAAACTACGTTTATTTGGGAGGGTGCTTAATGATAGGGGGCACTCTGATTTGTTCTTGTGGGAAAAAACAAGAACAACAGCAAACTCAGGAAATTCCGGAACTTGCAGTTATTTCCGTCGGTGAGCAGGATGCCACATTGGAAACGGCTTATCCGGCTACACTTCATGGTAAAAATGATGTGGAAATCCGTCCGCAAGTGACCGGCTTTCTTACGAAAGTAAACGTACAGGAAGGTCAGCATGTAAGTGCCGGGCAAGTTCTTTTTACAATCGATCAAGTTCAACTTCAAGCTCAGGTTGAAGCTGCTCAGGCGGCAGTGGCGGTGGCTCAAGCCAATGTGAACACTGCTCAAACTAATGCAAATAATAATAAAACGTTGCTTGATAAAAACATTATCAGTGCTTCTGCCTATCAGACCTCAGTCGATGCCTTGAATGCCGCAAAAGCTCAATTGAATCAGGCGAATGCCCAACTTGTTTCGGCAAAAAAGAATCTTTCTTATTCTGTAGTAACTGCTCCAACGTCGGGAGTTGTCGGTACGATTGACTATAAGGAAGGTGCTTTGGTTTCCCCTCAAACATTACTCACTGTTCTTTCCAACAATGGTGATGTGGAAGCGTATTTTTCGCTTAATGAAAAAGAAGTATATAGTCTTACTGACGATGGAAAAATGAGCATGGAACAGGCTCTGAAACAATTGCCACCCGTTGCGCTTCAACTTGCAAATGGAGAACGTTACGGATACGAAGGAAAAATTATTTCAGTTTCGGGTGTGCTTGACAATTCAACCGGGAGTGCGACTGTCAAGGCCATTTTCCCCAATCCTAATGGACTCCTTCGAAGCGGAAACACGGCTCAGGTGCTAATTCCCAATATGCGGAAAGATGTTTTGGTTATTCCACAAAAAGCTACTTATGAGGTGCAAGATCTGAAATTCTGTTTCGTTGTCGGTGATTCCAGCAAAGTCCATTCTACTCCGATTCAGATTGCTGATGAAAATGATGGGCAAAACTACATAGTGACCGGAGGACTCAATCCTGGCGATGTGGTTGTGGTTGAAGGCGTTGGAATCACAGTAAAAGACGGAATGCAAATCAAACCTAAAAAGTAAAATTCGAGATGAATCTATCGACATTTATTAAGAGACCGGTTCTTTCAACCGTTATCTCGATTTTTATAGTGCTCTTTGGTGTATTGGGTCTTTTCTCCCTTCCGATTGAGCAATATCCTGATATCGCCCCTCCGACCATTCGCGTATCGACTACCTACACCGGAGCAAATGCACAAAGCGTGTTGAACTCCGTGATCGCACCACTTGAGGAGCAAATTAATGGTGCTGAAAATATGGACTATATGGTTTCATCGGCAACTAATACAGGGTCTGCTGAAATCCAAGTATATTTCAAACAGGGTACCGATCCGGATATGGCTGCTGTCGATGTGCAGAACCGAGTTGCAAAGGCGGCCAGTTTCCTTCCTTCAGAAGTGAATCAGGTTGGTGTCGTTACACAAAAACGGCAGTCTTCTATTCTTGTTGTTCTTAATCTCTTCAGTGAGAATAATCAATATTCCCAAGAGTTTATTGAGAACTATATGGCCATCAACATTGTGCCGGTCATCAAACGTGTCTCCGGTGTGGGTGAGGCAATGGTGATGGGAGCCGATTACTCTATGCGAATATGGCTTAAACCCGATGTCATGGCTCAATATGGGTTGATGCCCACCGATGTGTCAGCTGCTCTTGCCGAGCAAAATATTGAGGCTGCTCCCGGCCAATTCGGTGAAAATGGGAATCAGAGCTTTCAGTACGTGATGCGCTATAAAGGACGTTTAGCTGACGAAAAAGAGTTTGAAGACATAGTCATTCGGGCTACACCTGACGGGGAGATTCTCAGACTCAAAGATGTGGCGGACGTAGAGCTCGGGCGTTTGACGTATGCGTTCCGATCGATAACTAATGGTCATTTAGGATGTACGGCTATGGTCTTTCAGTCCGCAGGTTCAAACGCAACCCAGGTGATCAACGATATTCAGAAAGAGGTCGATAAATTCCAGAAGGAGGCTCCCAAAGGCTTGAAGATTGTGACATCTATGAATGTCAATGACTTCCTTTATGCTTCAATTGAGGAAGTTATAAAAACCCTTATAGAAGCTTTTGTGTTGGTATTCCTTGTGGTTTTCATCTTCCTTCAGGATTTCCGATCTACCATAATTCCCATGATTGCTATACCTGTTGCTTTGATCGGTACGTTCTTCTTGTTAAATATTTTCGGATTCTCGATCAACCTTCTGACTCTTTCCGCTCTTGTTCTTGCAATCGCAATTGTGGTCGATGATGCAATAGTAGTGGTGGAAGCGGTGCATGCCAAACTTGATCAGGGCTATCAATCCGCCCGACGAGCTTCCATTGACGCCATGAGCGAAATATCCGGAGCCATTG
Organism: uncultured Sangeribacter sp.; assembly: GCA_964574285.1. GTDB lineage: Bacteria > Bacteroidota > Bacteroidia > Bacteroidales > Muribaculaceae > Lepagella. The sequence goes on from CAZNMC010000026.1 coordinate 16,937, forward strand.
TCTCTATTACTTTGGTGATGATGTTGGTATTTATCCCGGTTTCTTTTATGGGAGGAACGTCAGGCGTGTTCTATCGCCAATTTGGTCTTACGATGGCAATGGCCATAGGTTTGTCAGCAATCAATGCACTGACTCTTTCGCCGGCGTTGTGTGCCATTTTCCTTAAGCCACACAAGACGAACTCAACACTCAAAGATAGGTTGGCAGATTCATATTCCGCTGCCGGAGATGTTGTTAAGCAGACCTATAAAAAACGTCTGATTCCTGCTTTTCCACCATTGGTGACTTCCATATTACTCGTGGCTGCTATTGTCTTCCTTGTATTGGGATGGTTCTCTTTTGAAGATGTGACAAAATGCATCATTGCATGTGTCGTGGCAATATTGGCACTTTGCGGCATGTTTACTCGTCGGTTTAAAGAAAGTTTTAATAAGGTATTTGGTAAGTTAACCGATAGTTATCGTAAACTGACGGTGTTTTTTGTTCATCACAAGTTGATATCATTCGGTGTCGTTGGAGCTGCTGTTGCAATACTGGTGTGGCTGATGTCGACAACTGCCACGAGTCTTGTGCCGGATGAAGATACGGGTACAATTATGGGTGCGCTTGATATGCCTCCCGGCACAGCCATGGAAGTCACAAATCGCATTATTGATCAAGTTGACAGTATTGCCGGGACTATCCCGGAAATCCAGTATCGTACGGCAATTACAGGCTATTCCTTTATCGGTGGACAAGGCAATACTTATGGGTCGTTTATTATTAAACTCAAAAATTGGAGCGAACGCAAAGGTGACAATCAGTCGGCAGATGCGGTTTTGGGACAGCTCTATCAAAAATGTGCTGTTATCAAAGATGCTCGCATAATGTTCTTTAAGCCACCCATGGTGAGCGGATATTCCGTAACAAATGGTTTTGAAATTAAGCTTCAGGACAAAACCGGTGGCAATCTTGATAATTTCTTTACAGTTTATCAGCAATTTATCGCCGCATTAAATGCTCGGCCGGAAATCCAAATGGCCTATTCAACTTTTAATCCTACTTTCCCTCAATACTTGGTGGAGATTGATGTTGCAAAAGTTAAACAGGCCGGGTTGACTCAAAATGCCATTTTGACAGCGCTTCAGGGGTATTATGGTGGAATGTATATTTCAAATTTCAATAGATTTGGAAAATTATATCGCGTGATGATGCAAGCCGACCCCGAAGCTCGTGTATCGCCCGAAACGCTTAAACAAGTAAAAGTTCGCAATGGAGCGACTATGGCTCCGATTGATAACTTCGTTAGTTTGAAGCGAGTTTATGGGCCTGATGTTATCAATCGCTTTAATATGTACACGAGTATTTCTGTGACAGGCTCCCCGGCACTGGGTATTTCCACCGGTGATGCTATTAAAGTAATTGAAGAAGTAGCATCTCAAACGTTACCGGTAGGGTATGGGTATGATTATTCCGGTCTCACTCGCGAAGAAGCCTCGACCGGAAGTGGAAATACAGCTTATATTTTCGGCTTGGTGCTTCTGTTTGTCTATCTGTTGCTGAGTGCACAATATGAAAGCTATATGCTGCCTTGGGCCGTGATTTTGTCTGTTCCATTCGGACTTATGGGAGCTTTCATCTTTGCACGCTTTATGGGAATTGACAATAATATCTATCTGCAGATCGCCCTGATCATGCTTATCGGTCTATTGGCGAAAAATGCAATTCTAATTGTTGAATTTGCACTAGAACGTCGCCAATCCGGCATGAGTATAATAAAGGCAGCTATTCAAGGTGCGGTTGCTCGATTGCGTCCTATTCTTATGACCTCCCTGGCTATGATTATAGGTCTTCTTCCAATGATGTTTGCTCATGGAGCCGGTGCAAACGGAAATCATGCTCTTGGAACCGGAGCGATTGGCGGCATGCTTATTGGTATGATTTTACAAGTGCTTATCGTGCCGGCCCTCTTTGTGGCATTCCAAATTCTACAGGAAAAAATTACTCCGATTAAGTGGGATGATAAAGATAATTCAGGCATCACTTCCGAATTGGAGCAATATGGTATGACTCACGAATAATTCTCCACAACTACTTATGAATCGAATAGTAAAAACATTTTTTGTGACTGTAGCGGTGGTAATGCTCACCGGCTGTAACCTCTATAAAAAATATGAACTGCCGGTGGGGGATGATCCCATTGTGGCAGATTTTTCAAAGGCGGTCGAAGCTCAGGTTGACAGCACGTCGCTCCCATTTTTGAGCTGGGAGGAAGTATTTACCGACCCCCTTCTTCAAAATCTGATTCGTCGTGCTTTGGAAAATAATAAAGACCTGGATAATGCTCGGCTGAATGTCGAAATGGCACGAGCTCAACTCAAGGGAGCAAAACTTAGTTATTTCCCGTCTGCTGCGCTCAATTTTAGTGGTAGCAGCGCAAGCTATAACCATAGTCCGATGAGTTGGACTTATCAGTTGCCCCTGGCCCTTAACTGGGAAATCGACGCTTTTGGGAAAATTTTGAATAGAAAACGTGGTGCAGAGGTTAGTTTGGAACAAAGTCAGGCTTACGAGCAGGCTGTCCGTTCGCAAATCATCTGCGGAATAGCAAACGTATATTATTCCCTGGTGTTGCTGAATCAACAACTCGATCTGACGCGTAGAACGGCTGATATTTGGAAAGAACAAGTTGATGCAATGGTACTGATGAAAGAGGCTGCGAGAGTTAATGAAGCAGCCGTGGTTCAAAGCCGTGCGAACTATTACAATGTACTATCTACCATCCCCGATCTTGAGCGTCAGATTCATGTCACTCAAAATAGCCTTTCGTTATTGTTAAATACTTATCCCCAAACATGGGAGGTAACGACTTCTCTTGATTTCAACTTACCCGATAATCTAACCACTGGAATTCCCATTACATACTTGGCTGTTCGTCCTGATGTAAAAGCTGCGGAAAGAGGATTTGCGGCCGCGTATTATGCTACAAACGCAGCCAGAGCAAACTTCTATCCTTCGCTCTCAATCTCATCTAATGGAGGATTTACAAATCTTTTGGGAAGTTTTGTGACTAATCCCGGAAAATGGTTTATTCAACTTGCCGGCTCTCTTGTTGCGCCTTTGTTCTCCCGTGGAACTAATATTGCCGCTTTGGAGGCAGCTAAAGCGCAGCAACAAATTGCATTGAACAATTTTCAATATGCAGTTCTTAATGCTTCTGCCGAAGTTAGTGATGCTTTGGTGGAACTCAACAAGAATGCAGAAAAGCGAGTTTATGTCCTTCAGCAGATAGATCAACTGGAAAAATCAGTGGAATATACCCAGGAGCTTCTTACTTTAGGACAAGGGACGTATCTTGAAGTGCTGACAGCACGCTCGGCTCTCCTTCAGTCACAACTTTCGAGTTTGGCATGTTGGCATGCCCGGGCTACCGCTCTTGTGAGTCTTTATCAGGCAGTAGGAGGAGGTAGGTAATTTTATTTCAAATTTTAAAATTTTAATCAGATGACTCATATAAGCCCGCTTGCATTTGTTAATCCGGATGCCAAAATAGGAAATGATGTGACTGTCGATGCTTTTGCTTTCATTGACGCGGACACGGTGATAGGGGATCGGTGTCATATCCGTCCTCATGCCAGCATTCTTTCCGGTTCACGTATTGGTAACGATAATGTAATTTTTGAGGGAGCCGTTATTGGGGCCGAGCCACAGGATTTCCGTTGGAAGGGTGAACGCACGTTGGTCTATATTGGCAATAACAACAAAATCCGGGAGTATGTCATAATCAATCGATCTATCCGCCCGGATTCTGCTACCCGAATCGGGAATAACAGTTTTATTATGGCTCAGACACATATTGGTCATGATTCCGAAATCGGGGATTCGACTGTGCTTGGAAATGCAGTTCATATTGCCGGTGATTGCAAAATTGGCAATTATACCATTCTTTCCTCAAATGCGTTGGTACATGAACACTGTGAAATAGGAGATTGGGTGCTGATAAAAGGTGGATGTCGAGTTAATGGACATGTCCCTCCTTATTCAATTATGGCTCATAATCCCATTACCTATTACGGAGTGAATGCCTTTATTCTTCGTCATAAAAAATGGGACGAAGAGATCATTGATGATATAGCTAAATGCTATCGGCATCTTTACCAGTCAAAAACTTCTCCATTTAATGCTCTTCGTAGAATAGAAGCAGATATACGTCAGACCGATGTCCGGGATGCTATAATTGCTTTTGTGCGAAATCATAATATGAAATTGGCAGCTTTGTCGGATGAGTCCAGGGAAGAATAAGAATATCCAGTAACTCACATTAAGAGTTCAGTCACCTCATTAGTGTCAGCGGTTTCTACTTAGAGTCCGCTGACTTTTATAAAAGTATTATTATGAGATATAAGAAAAGGACGGTTATTTTAAGTGTATTTGTAATTATTTTATTGGTTGCTCTTGGATTAATTCTGATTCTAAAATTGGTTGGTTTTGATATCAGTGATTGGTTTTTCATTGCTGACAGCTTGCTATTAACGATTTGTGGAATATTATATAAAAATAATTATCAAGCTGATAAGGAAGAGGAAAAATATGGGGGCTGAGGGCTGCGAAATATAAATTTTGCTACTAAAAAGAAAATTCAGTTTAAGATAATTTTTGTGGAAGTGACCCTGGATTTACGGAGCTTAAATGACTATTTAATTGTCATTATATATACTAAAAAAATTAGAAGAAAAGTTTTTTTTCTCATTACAAATAGCTACCTTTGCTGAAAATTTAACACTAAAAATCTAAACCATAATTTCAGACATGAAAAAGCACAATTTTTATGCAGGCCCCAGTATCCTGAGCCCGTTTACAATCAAGGCAACTGCCGATGCAGTCATTGATTTTGCCAATACAGGCCTCTCGATTCTTGAAGTTTCACACCGCAGCAAAGAATTCCAGGCTGTCGTTGACGAAGCTGTGGCCCTGACAAAAGAGCTTCTCCATATTCCCGAAGGATACCATGTTCTCTTCCTTGGCGGTGGTGCCAGCTTGCAATTCTGCATGGTTCCGTTTAACCTTCTCAAAAAGAAAGCTGCCTATATCAATACCGGTACATGGGCATCGAATGCTATCAAAGAAGCTAAACTTTTTGGTGACGTAGAAGTCGTGGCTTCTTCAAAAGAATCTAATTTTAACTATATTCCGAAGAATTTTATTATTCCTAAGGATGCGGATTATTTCCACTACACATCGAACAATACCATTTATGGAACAGAGACTCGTAAAGATTACGATAGCCCTATTCCGATGGTTTGTGACATGTCGTCCGATATTTTCTCTCGTGAGTTTGACTGCTCTAAATATGATCTCATCTATGCAGGCGCTCAGAAGAATCTTGCTCCTTCGGGTGTAACAATTGTGATTGTTAAGGAAGATGCACTTGGCAAAGTAAGCCGCGAAATTCCCACAATGCTCGACTATCGCACACATATCAAGAAAGGTTCGATGTTCAACACTCCTCCAGTGCTTCCCATCTATTCAGCCTTGATGACTCTTCGCTATTACAAGGAGCAGGGTGGTGTGAAAGCAATGGAAAAACTTGATCTTGCCAAGGCAGGCCTTCTTTATGACGAAATCGACCGAAACAAACTCTTCATGGGCACTGTAGCCGAAGAAGATCGCTCGATCATGAATGTTTGTTTTGTCATGAAACCTGACTACGCAGAATTGGAGAAAGAATTCTTGGATTTTGCTACTTCCAAAGGTATGGTTGGAATTAAAGGACACCGTTCGGTTGGAGGTTTCCGTGCTTCCCTCTACAATGCTCTCCCAATTGAAAGCGTTCAAGCTCTCGTTGATTGCATGAAAGAATTTGAAGCAAAACACTAATTGTGCGATCTGAAAAAACTATAAAAGGATACGGCCTGAGTTGAGGTCGTATCCTACTTGTAAGACAATATCAACATACAACAGAATAATTCTATACAAAAATGAAGATTCTTGTTTTTACTGAGAAACCTTTTGCTCCCGCTGCAGTAAAGGCTATTGAAAACGTTATCAATGCTTCGGGCAATGAACTTGAAGTTGTTGAACGCGGAACTCGTGCCGATCTTCTCGAAGCTGTCAAGAATGCTGAGGGTCTGATTGTTCGCAGTGATATCATCGACGCAGAAGATATGAATAACGCTCCCGAGTTGAAAGTTATCGTGCGTGCCGGCGCTGGCTATGACAATATAGACCTTCAAGCTGCTACTGAACACGGAATTTGTGTTATGAATACACCGGGGCAGAACTCCAATGCGGTTGCCGAACTTGTGTTTGGAATGATAGTCATGATGTGTCGCAATAAGTATAATGGCACCTCTGGTTCGGAATTGAAAGATAAGAGCCTTGGAATCTATGCATTTGGACAGGTTGGCCGCAATGTAGCCCGTATTGCCAAAGGCTTTGGAATGAAAGTTGAAGCTTTAGACGTTTTTGTTCCTGATGCTGTTATTGAGGCCGAAGGAGTAAAACCTCTTCATGATGTTAACGAACTATTTTCGCAAAATCAATTTGTTTCACTTCATATCCCTGCTACTCCTCAGACTAAAGGGTCTATTGGTTATGACCTCGTGATGCAGATGCCGAAAAATGGCGTACTGATCAATACTGCTCGTAAAGAGGTAATTGATGAGACAGGCCTTCTCAAAGCACTTGCCGAGCGTCCTGACCTTCGCTATGTCAGTGATATCAAACCTGGAAATGCTGAAGAATTCGAAAAAGAATTTGCCGATCGCGTCTTCTTTACTCCTAAAAAAATGGGTGCTCAGACTGCCGAAGCAAATTTCAATGCCGGGGTGGCAGCTGCTGAACAGGCTGTGGCATACCTAAAAGACGGCTGGAACAAATTCCAAGTGAATAAGTAAGAACTCAATTGAGCGTTATTGCATAAAAGGGATGAACCGACTTGGCCTAAAAGTCCGCAGTCGATTTCATCCCTTTATAATTGGGAGACGAATTTTATTCTCAAAGGTTGTTTCAAAGTGCAGAACATGAAAATTGCAATTATAGGGAGTGGCAATCTCGCTTCTCATCTGATGAAAGCATTTCGGGAAGCCAACCAAGAGACATGTCATATAAATTCAAGATCCCTCCAAGATTTTCCGACAGATTGCGAGGTATATTTTCTTGCGGTTAGTGATAAAGCAGTCCAAGAAGTGTCTGACCGTTTGTCGAGAGTTGAAGGAATTATTGCCCATACTGCCGGCTCGGTTGATATTGAAGTTTTAAAAGCTCATAAAAATAGAGGGGTTTTTTATCCCTTACAGACATTTTCAAAAGGAGCAGAACTGAGATATAAAGAAATTCCGATTTTTATAGAAGCTAATTCTAAGGAAGGGCTTGAAGTTCTTCGGTCTGCTGCAACGTTAATTTCTGATAGGGTAGAAGAAGCCGAAAATGAGAAAAGAAGACGAATACACCTTGCAGCTGTTTTTGCAAGCAATTTCTCCAACTTGCTTTTCGACGTGGCTGACTCACTAATGAGAGATATGGATTTGAATATAGACATCCTATATCCTCTTATTGAGCAGACTGTCGAAAAATTGAAAATCATGTCACCGTTTGAATCTCAAACCGGTCCGGCCATGAGAGGCGACAGTGAAGTGATCAAGTCGCATGAAAATATGCTTCAAAGTAAACCGGATTATTTAAAAATATATAAAATTCTGACAGCCCATATAATGCGGATTCATTCCGATCAAGAAAATATATTAAGTAAATTAATCTCCGATGAGCGCAATAGATTATGATCTAAATAAAATCAGAGGATTTGCTTTTGATGTGGATGGAGTGCTTTCTCCTTCTACAATTCCTCTTTCAGAAGACGGCACCCCTGTCAGAATGGTAAATATTAAGGATGGTTACGCTCTTCAATTAGCCGTGAAAACGGGCTATAAAATAGCAATTATTACCGGGGGGGATGGGATCTCTATTCGTCGAAGATATGAGGGACTTGGAGTTAAAGATATATTTCAAAGAGCTGCTCACAAACTTCCGATCTTGGAAAATTGGATGCGGGAAAACGACTTGAGTCCCGAAGAAGTAGTATATATGGGAGATGATATTCCGGATCTTCGGCCTATGCGTTTTGTAGGACTGCCGTGTGCGCCTGGCGATGCGTGTGCCGAGGTGAGAATGACGGCCCGGTATTTGTCACCGTTTGGAGGAGGATATGGTTGTGTAAGAGATGTTGTGGAACAGGTGATGAAAGCTCAAGGATGTTGGATGAAGGATGAAAAAGCCTTTGGCTGGTAATAACTGTAAGAGAATGATCTTCTATGCTCGAAAACTTAAATAAATATAATATATTTTTGGCCAGTAACTCACCTCGGCGTCAGGAACTATTGGCTCAACTTGGAATAGCGTTTAAAGTATTTACTATTGATGGTATTAAGGAGACGTATCCTGAGACTCTGCCAAAAGAAAGAGTAGCTGAATATTTGTCGGGAGTTAAAGCGGATGCCTATGTGTCCCTTCTTAAAGATAATGATCTGGTTATAACTGCTGACACAATAGTTTTGCTTGACGGTAAAGTTTATGGTAAACCAACAGATTCAGAAGATGCGAAAAAAATGCTTGTAGAACTCTCCGGACGTACTCACAAAGTGATTTCTGGTGTCACGATAATATCAAAACAAAAGCGATTATCGATATCTTCAACCACAAAAGTGAAATTTGCTCATCTCAGCCCGGAAGATATAGAATATTATGTGATGAATTTCCATCCATTGGATAAAGCGGGAGCGTATGGGATTCAAGAATGGATTGGGGTGGCAGCCGTGGAAGGTATTGAGGGTAGCTACTATAATGTGATGGGTTTGCCAGTCCATCGTCTTTATCAGGAATTAAAAAAATTATGATTTCAGAATTATAATTGAGTTATTTGTTTATATTTATTCGCTAAATTTTGTTGTCGTCAATTATTTTATTATTTTTGGAGTATTGAATCTTAACTTTTCGACCCAGACATGACTACAATGTATGATACCATAATGGATTTACCACTATTTAAAGGTATTTCAGCAGACCAGGTGTCAGAGTTTCTTGAGAAAACTCATGTCGATTTTTACCATTATCATAAGGGAGATGTAGTTTTTGCGGAGGACTCCTCGTGTCGAGATATTCGTTACATTTTAAAGGGTAAGATTAGGGTAACCCACCTCCTTTTCCAGCACCAGTGTTCTCTCCGGGAAACACTTCAGCCTGCCACGGTGATTGGAGCAGATCGCCTTTTTGGATTACATCCTATTTTTCGCTCTACAGGAATTGCTGATGAGGATGTAAGTGTAATGTGGATCTCTAAAGAGCAATACATGAATCTTGTGAGATCCGATGAAATATTTTTAATGAATTATTTGAATTATCTGTCGCTTAGGGCACAACGGCCAATAGAAATTCTTCAGAGAATTTATGCCGGATCGCTCCTGACCTTCCTTGCTAATTGTGTGGAGTTTACGACTGAAAGAAATTCATCTAATATTGAAGTCACCATTTCTATGGAGACACTTGGCCGACTGACAAATATGAGTCAAAGAGAACTAACGTCTCAAATTTCTGCGTTGAGACGCTTGGGAGTTGCAATTTATTCCGGACCAAAGAAGATATTCCGAATTCCGTCAAGAGAACAACTTGTGGAAATGTCGAAGCAAGAATTTGAAGGAATTAATAAAGCTGAAGGCGACTTCCTGATTTGAGGGGTACGAAGGGACATTAGAATTCCTTCTTGCACCATCACTTATTAGATTCAGGATAAAGCAAATGAAGAAACGTTTCGGTAAAAATTTTCTTTACTTCGCTCATTTCAACAGTGGAGCCTATTTCTTTTTCTATTGAAGTTACGCCTTTGTCAACAAAACCGCAAGGATTAATCATATTGAAATAAGATAAATCCGTATTCACATTCAATGCCAAACCATGCATGGTAGTAAAACGGCGACATTTGACTCCAATAGCGCATATTTTACGCTCGGATGGTGTCCCTTTTTCAATCCAGACTCCTGTAGCTCCATCCACGCGTTCTCCTATAATCCCAAAATGTTTGATAGTTAATATAATCGCTTCTTCCAAGAGATGGATATAATCCTTCACTCCGAGCTTGTGAAGTTTTAGATTAATAATGGGGTATACAACCAATTGCCCCGGTCCATGGAAAGTAACATCTCCTCCACGCTCAATTCGCACAAATTCGATCCCTTTTGTCTCCAAATCTTTTTCTGACAAAAGCATATTTTCTGAATGTCCGTGAAATCCGAGAGTAAAAACCGGAGGATGCTCCACCAATAATAAGTACTCATCTCCGCTTCCAGTCAGGAGATTGGACTGGAGGTTTTTTTGTATTTCCCATGCTTCCCGATAGGGAACCAACTTCAAGTCTTTAATATTAATCATTCGGCAAACTAATGTACATGACGTTCGGCGTGATAACTTGATCGGACCATGGGAGCACTTTCGATATGTCTGAATCCTTTAGCTTTACCGATTGCAGCGTATTCTGCAAATTGTTCGGGAGTTATATATTCTTGCAGTGGGAAATGATTTTTTGTAGGTTGGAGGTATTGGCCGATTGTCATTACTTCGCAACCGACTTCCAGTAAGTCGTCCATTGTTTGAAGAATCTCCTCAGGTGTTTCTCCTAATCCCAACATAATTCCTGATTTAGACCGGATTCCGAGAGATGCAATATGGCGTATCACAGAGAGAGAACAATCATAAGTGGCTCGCGAACGAACCGCGGGAGTCAACCGTCGGACTGTCTCAAGATTATGAGAAATAATTTCAGGATTTTCAGCTGCTACAATATCAATTAGATCCATGCGACCTTGAAAATCCGGAATAAGTACTTCCATGGTTGTGTGTGAACATTCTTTTTTGATAGCTCTAATCATCTGTGCCCAATGGGCTGCTCCCAAATCGGGCAGATCGTCCCTATCGACGGAAGTTATAACTACATGGCGTAATTTCAGATCTTTTACAGACCCCACAATGTCCTCAATTTCCTTGGAGTCAAGAGGAAGAGGACGCCCAGTGGTTACATTGCAAAATCTACACCCACGTGTACAAATATTTCCTCCAATCATGAAAGTTGCTGTTCCATTTCCCCAACATTCACCACGATTAGGGCACATTCCCGATGAGCAAATCGTGTGAAGATGCTTTTCATTCAGTAATCCAACCACTTGCGAGGTTTTAAAGCCTCGAGGAAGTTTGATTTTAAGCCATTCCGGTTTTCGGCGAAAATCAGCCTTAGCCGGTGAAGAATCAGAATTAGTGGAATGGGTGGTCATAACAGTGAGAATCCGATTGTGATGTCAAGACGTGAAACAGAATAGGTATCTAAAAGATGGTGGAGAGGAAAGAACGATTGAAAATAAAATAGCCGGGCTACCATAGTAACTTCGGCTATCATACTTTTTGGGTTGCCTTGGAAGGACTCGAACCCTCACAAACGGAACCAGAATCCGGTGTGCTACCATTACA
>CAZNMC010000027.1:0-28061 GCA_964574285.1 uncultured Sangeribacter sp.
TTCCTACGCTTTTCACATACAAGCAGTAGACATAACGTCTCTTGTTAACAATGTCTTGAACTAATGGCCATTAATTCGACGCAAAAATAATCAATTTTCTTTAAACAGCCAAATATTGATGGATTAGTTAAAGATTAGGGCTGTCAGGTTCTCCCCTGAAAATAATTTACTGCAAATAATTAACGGACTGTTTTATGGGACAGTCCGTTATTATTATGTATTAAAAATCACTATAACACTCTTTCATCACCCTATCTTTATGCCGGAGAAACCCATAAATGCCATCGCAAGCAGCCCGGCACAGATCAAAGCGATTGGAACACCCTTCATCCCTCTCGGAACTGATGTCAACTCCAATTGTTCCCGGATACCGGCGAAAATCCACAATGCCAGTGTAAAGCCAAGCGATGTAGCAAACCCATACGCCACCGACTCCATCAGAGTAAATCCTTTTTGAATAACCAGGATGGCGACTCCTAACACCGCACAGTTCGTAGTGATGAGAGGTAGAAAAACGCCAAGCGACTGATAGAGGGCCGGGGCAATCTTCTTCATTACAATCTCAAGCATCTGGACCAAAAAGGCAATTACCAAGATGAATACGATGGTCTGAAGATAGCCCAAATCCAAAGGATTTAAAACAAAATATTGAAGCAGCCATGCCACAATCGTCGCAAGCGTTATCACAAACGTCACCGCCGCTCCCATGCCCAAAGCCGAACTCGTCTTTTTCGATACGCCAAGGAAAGGACAGATACCAAGAAATTGTGCAAAGACAATGTTATTGATAAAAATTGCTGTAACTATGATGGAAAGATAGGTAAGCATCTCGTTTCTTTTATCTTATAGCAGTTTATTTACTGTTTTGTAAAAAATGGGTGGCTCAACACGTTTTCCGCAACTTATTGACAATGGCAATCAGGTAGCCCAGGGCAAGGAAAGCTCCCGGTGCCAGCACGAATACCAACATACCATAATCTTCCGGGAATATTTCCGCACCAAAGATTTTTCCAGTGCCAAGCAGTTCACGTGAAGCGCCAAGCACCGTCAGAGCAAACGTAAAACCGATGCCACATCCTAATCCATCGCAGATAGAATCCACCACAGGATTCTTCCCGGCAAAAGCTTCGGCCCGCCCCAGCAATATACAGTTGACCACAATCAATGGAATAAAAATGCCCAGCGAAGCGTTCAATGCAGGCATATACGCACTGATAACCAGTTGGAGAGCAGTCACAAAAGAGGCTATCACAACGATATAGGCCGGTATGCGAACTTTATCCGGCACCAAGTTCTTTATAGCTGAGATGACAGCATTCGAGCATATCAACACGGCTGCCGTAGCGACACCCATCATCAGACCGTTCATGGCTGACGAAGTGGTTCCCAAAGTCGCACACATACCCAAAAGCAATACAAACACCGGGTTGCCGGGTACGATACCGTTATAGATTAATTTCCAGTAGTTTTTCATATTGTCATTATGTGTGTCAGTCACACAATCTTTCGGTTAATTTCGTTTGTGGATGGCTATTCAAAATTATCGACTCAATCAGCCGTGTGAAATACTTGCTGCGACCTCCATGCCATTAGCCTTAGCATATTCGACATAAGCATCGTAGGCCCCGCGAAGTGTTTCCAAAAAGGCACGAGAAGAGATGGTAGCCGCCGTAATAGCATCAATGTCGCCGGAATCTTTGCTGACATAGAATGCATTTCGCGATGGGTTTTTACCAATTACACTACGGGCCCCCGACGGATCCCGAAACCAAAGTTGCATCTTTGAGCCCAAACCGGGTGTTTCGGCCTGGCTTAAGACCTCGTAGTCCCTCACTGTGCCGTCGGCATCAAAACCACACATCACAACTATCTCTCCGGCAAATCCATTCATTGAACTGCCTTTTACGGCCGCTCCCACAAGCTTTCCGCCCATAATAGCCGGATAGACAGTAAATGTCGCTCCATTAACTTCGATCTGCTTGGATTCCGCTTCCGGGTCATTGTCGAACGGAGGTGCTACTTGCTTGATAGCAGCCACTTGCTGTTCCTTCTCCATGATCGCTATAGGCTCTTTTGTTGCGCTGTAAATCGCACCAAGGAGCGCTCCGGCTATCACAGTTATCAAGCCGAGCGACATTATCATATTCGGAAGTGTAGACTGTAGCTTTTTCATTGTCTTTCTTATTTGGCTTGAACTTTGACCGCTTTACGCTGTCCAAACAGGCGAGGATGGCAATAACGGTTAATCAGAGGAGTAAACGAATTCATCAGCAAAATTGCAAATGACATGCCTTCGGGATAGGAACCGTAGCGTCTGATCACAATAGTGATGAAGCCTATCATAAAGCCATAAATCAGTTGGCCCTTCCGAGTCATTGGAGAAGTCACATAGTCGGTCGCCATAAAAACAGCGCCAAGCAATAACCCCCCGGCAAAAATATCAAGAAGAGGATTCCCACCAAATGCCCATGAGAACAATGCCGCCGAACCTATCACCGAGACTGGAATATGCCATGAAATAACTTTTGTGAGAAGCAAATAGACCAATCCGATAAGAATTGCTATCGATCCTACCTCTCCAAGCGAACCATTCATGTGGCCGATGGCCATATCCATAAAATCCACATTCGACAATCCCATTTCGCCATTATTAGCGTTAAGAGAAGCGAGCAATGTAGCGCCGGTTGATGCATCCGATGCCGAAGCACCGGTGGAGTGCATCATTCCTGAACTGACACCAGTGGGCCAGGTAGTCATGGCTGCCGGAAATGAGATAAGTAAAAAGACACGTCCTAACAGAGCCGGATTCCAAATGTTACAACCAAGGCCGCCAAATGACATTTTGCCAATGCCGATCGCTACCACAGCCCCGATCAAAACCATCCACCACGGTAAAATGCTGGGCAAATTAAATCCAAGCAACACTCCGGTGATTATTGCAGAACCATTACGCAAAGTCAAAGGCCGGTGGAACAAAAATTTATCAATAAGTCCTTCCGTTAGTAAGCACCCGATGACACTAATGCCTATCACAAGCAACGCCGGACTGCCAAAAGTCCATATTGCCACGGCAAAAGTCGGTATCATTGCTATTATCACATTCCACATACAACGGTCGATACTGTTACGCGAATGAATGTGGGGCGAAAGAGAGACGGTAAGTTTCGGATCCATCTGTCGTTGGTTTGGATGTCTTTATAGAAGACCTAAATATTGGTAATAGATTTTAAATCAGTTCGTTTTATTATTTCTTCGGTAGAGTGCGAATTTCCCGTTTTGCATATCTGATATAGTCCAGCAGCGGACGATGGGAAGGACACACATAGGAACAACATCCACACTCCAGACAGCTCATCACATGCAAATCCACAATCTCCTCAAAACGCTTCGCTATGGAAAGATTCATCATTTGGTAGGGTTCAAGACCCATAGGACAAACTGTCACACACTTGGCACACCGAATACATGGTTCTTCAGCCCTACGGGTACTCATTGACCGAGGTAAAACCAAAATACCGGATACAGCTTTTGTCGTGGGAGCATCCAAATTTGCCATTGCCTTTCCCATCATCGGTCCACCGGCAATCACCTTACCGGTTTCTTCGGGCAAACCTCCGGCAGCTTCAATAAGAGTACGAATCGAAGTCCCGAGCTTAACTAAATAATTTCCCGGTTTCCGAAGCTCAGGACCTGTAACCGTTACAATTCTCTGCGTCAAAGGCTTCCGATTGTAAACGGCATCATAGATAGCGTAGGCGGTCGCTACATTGTCCACAACGGCTCCTACATCCACCGGAAGTCCTCCTTCAGGAACCTGGCGACCGGTCAATGCCTCTATAAGTTGTTTTTCACTACCTTGAGGATATTTCATTTTAAGTTTGACCACCGAAATATCATCCGACCCTTTCAAATAGCGCTTGAAAGCTGCAATAGCCTGAGGTTTATTGGCTTCTATCCCAATAATAGCCTTATCAACTCCCACTGCCTTCATGATCAGTCGGCAGCCATCTACAATCCGTTCGGGCCAGCCACACATCAACACTTCATCGCATGTGAGATACGGTTCACACTCCGCACCGTTCAAAATCACGACTTCCGCCTTCTTCCCTTCAGGAATCGTAAGCTTCACTCGAGTCGGGAAAGTTGCACCACCAAGACCCACGATTCCGGCATTGCCGACGATCTCCACAATCTCCTTTGGCGTCAGAGCCTCCACTTCCTCTTGTGTTCGAGGAGATAAAGCCTCCTCGGCTTCATCAACAGCGGTTTCAATGTGTTCCGTAGCAATGATGACTGCTTCGCGCCAGAAACCGGAGATGTCGCGCAGTTTTTCTATCCGCTTCACAGTCCCCGCCACCGGACTGTGGACCGGGGCGGAAACGAAAGCTGCTGCCTCCGCTATCATCTCTCCGGCGGAAACTGTTTGACCCGGCTTAACTATACATCGAGCCGGCACACCAATGCTCTCGGCCAGTTCCAACCGAATCTCCGATGATACGTTTACCTGTACCATCGGCATCCCGGAAGTCAGTTTATTGGGATTGGGGTGAATCCCCCCCTTGCGAAATGTCTTTAACTTCATGATTCTTTGTCTTTCTTTTCAGGAAGAAGAGTTCCGATATGCACTATCGAACCTCGGGGACACGCGGCTTCACACTCCCCACAACCCACACAAGCATCTGCGTCAATATGCGCCAAGAAATCCGCAACCTCAACAGCAGAATGTTCACAAACACGTTTACATTTGCCACAGCCGATACAACTAATGCTGCATTCTTTCATCGCAAGTGCACCCTTGTCGCGATTCATGCAACTTACCCAAACCAGTGGCTTGTCATCTTTCTTTTCCACCAGCTCGATCAAACCACGGGGACAAGTCTTTACGCACTTTCCGCAGCCGACACATTTCTCCGTGTCAACCACGGCAATGCCGCTTTGAGGATCAATGTGAATTGAATCAAACAGGCATGATGCAACACAATCGCCGCGTCCCAAACAGCCATAATTACAATCAGTCTCGCCTTGATACAGTGCCCCTTCCATCGCACATGAGGTTACACCATCGTAATTATTCACAATTTGGCGTTCTTCACATCCCCCATTGCATCGCACCAACGCGACCCGACGAATGCCGGCTTTAGCTTCCAGCCCGACTATCACCGAAATTTTATCCATGATGTCTTTCCCGGCACCGGTACAATTAAACCCATCTAAGGAATCGGTCTCAGCACATGCCTTCGCGAAGGCATGACATCCTGACAAACCACATCCACCACAATTTGCACCGGGGAGGAGCTCTTCGATTTCTGCTATCTTAGGATTCTCATAGACATGAAATTTCTTGGCTATAAAAAATAAGACAACGGCTGCCAAAACACCGACAGCACCAAGTACTATTATTGAGGTTGAAATCACTTCCATATCTTATTCTCAGAATGGAACAATTAGAATTATTTCGAGACTCAGTCTCTTAGGTTTCAGTTCGTTATAAAAGGTTAGTTCACTCGCACGAGTGTCTGGTTGAAATTTTCCACAAAATTAGTCAAAGCTTCCCGATTCCACAATAAAATATTTACTAATTTTTTTCAAAAAAATTTTACTTTCTCGAAAGTTCAAACACGAACTCATGTCGCACTTTATCACGACAGATCCATAACAATGTAAAAAAGAAAATCATCGCCCCTATCCCACCAAGAGCTGCCACAGCCTCAGAACCGGTTGTCATCCATATCAATATCATCACTCCAAGCAAAACCACACATGGGATCACTGTCGCCAGCATTATCGCCTTTCGATGCATTCTCTCACTCCCTCTTACCTCCACTCGTTCACCTACCTTGTATTTCGAAGCAGCTGCGGTCCAAATCCGCAGGGTTTCCTTATCATCCTTTCCGGAAAGCGTACACACGACAGCCGCCGGGCACGCGCCACAATCATCAGCATCGGTCAGCTTTACATTAACCCATCCTTCTTGCACATTAACTTTGGTTATAATACCCTCATGCGCAATATACTCCACATATTCGGTTTGGTTCATTCCAATCTTGTTTCTTGCCTTTTATTCTCAAAAAAATATTGTAAACGTCAAAAAGCATCGCCAACTTTATTTGTCGTTTTCCACCACAAAATTAATGAAATTTCCATAAAATAAAAGCGTTTTTCCAATCATCTTGTCTCTTAAATCCGTTTGGCCACTCGGGAAATAATGTTTAACTTTGTAGCTATAATAACTATCACATTTCTTATTCCACCATAAATGATTACTTCGTCTCAATCCAATAATACTACCGACAATCGTAAAATAGTTCTGAGCGGGATCAGAGCAACCGGAAATCTCCATTTGGGGAATTATTATGGAGCGCTCAGTAAATTCGTCAAAATGCAAGACGACTATGACTGTCGCTTCTTCATTGCCGACCTCCATGCCCTTACTACACATCCCGATCCAGGGTCGCTCCACGAAAATGTGAAGCAGATTCTTGCCGAATATCTCGCCGCCGGTCTTGATCCGGAAAAGAATATTATTTATGTCCAAAGCGATATCCCTGAAATTTCCGAAATGTATGTCCTGATGAATATGCATGTCGGAATCGGTGAACTCATGCGCACAGCATCATTCAAAGACAAAGCCCGCAAAGCGTTAGGTATCGCCTCGGTGTCCGACTCGGAGGAAGAAATCGAAAAGGAAATTATCGGTAATAATACTAACCGGAGGGTCAACGCCGGTCTACTCACCTATCCCACACTCATGGCCGTTGACATTCTTATTCACCATGCGGATTTCGTGCCAGTGGGTAAAGACCAAGAACAACATCTGGAACTGACGAGAAGATTTGCCAGAAGATTCAATAGCTTCTATAACACGGAATATTTTTCTGAACCGGTCAACTTTAATTTTGGCGGTCACGCAGTGAAAGTTCCAGGACTTGATGGCTCGGGTAAAATGGGAAAAAGCGAAGGAAATTGCATCTATCTTATCGATGATGAAAAAACGCTTCGGAAAAAGGTAATGAAGGCAGTGACCGACCAAGGGCCACAACAACCCGGTTCCACTCCCACTCAGCCTATACAAAACTTATTTACTCTGATGGAACTCGTCTCGGAGCCAGAGGTGGTCAAACATTTTCGTGATGCCTATTCCGACTGCTCAATACGCTATGGTGATTTAAAGAAACAACTCGCAGAAGATATTCTCAAAACCACCCTTCCAATTCGACAAAGAATACTCGACATTCGCGACAATGATGAGTATCTTTCCCGCGTTGTAAAAGAAGGAGCCGAAAGAGCGCGTGAATACACGGCTAAAACGCTCAAGGACGTGCGTCAAATCATGGGGATACGCAAATTCTAACTCATATCATTTTCGTGCGCCGTTCAGCTATTTTTCTACTTTGGATTACTATCATTCTCGTGATAGCGGTGGGATGTAATTCTTCGGACACAGAGGACAAACCGGTTTTGGCCGTAAGCTTCCCGATGCAAAATGCTATCCTAAAAGAAATTGTGGGTGATTCCATTGATGTTATCACTCTCATTCCTCAAGGTTCTAATCCCGAAACCTTTGAACCAGCCGTCACGACACTCCGGTCTCTTGAAAGAGCTTCCGCCTTTTTCACTCTGTCCACTCCCGGTTTCGAACAGAAAATCACCCGACAGATTAAAGAGAGCGGAAGTGAAATTCAAATTGTAGATTGCTCAAAATCTATCCAGCCAATCCCCGACAGTCACGGGAAAGGATCGGCCGACCCTCATCTATGGAACTCCTTCAAAAATGCCCGAGCTATCGCCTCGGAAATGCTCAACTATTTAGTTTCTAACGATCCAAAACACGCAGCGGAATATAAAGCCAGAACTGAGAAGCTAATGGGTCGGCTAAAAGCTTACGACGACTCGGTTGCGTCCATACTGAGGGCTGCACCTTCCCGTTGCTTCGTGGTGATTCATCCCACCCTATCATATTTTGCCCGAGATTATGATCTGCAACAAATTGCCATGGAAATCGAGGGTAAAGAACCATCGCCACGTCAACTCTCCGATCGAATTGAGACAGCCCGAGGGTCCCAAGCTCTTATCCTTATCCACGACAAAGAACGAGACGTGTCTCAAGCCAATATTATCGCCCATCAACTCTCACTTCCCGTATTTTCCGTATCCCTTAATTCCGAAAACTGGGAAAACCAACTTATCTCCATCGCCCACGCCATTGCCAATGCAAGATAAAAGAGAGAAAATGATCAAATTGGCCAATGTCGGCATGGTTTTCGATCGGAGGACAGTTCTCCGAGATGTGGACTTTACCCTTTTTCGTGGTGACTTTATGGCAATTTCCGGACCAAATGGAGGTGGAAAAACGACGCTCCTTAAAATTATGCTTCGTCTCCTCAAACCAACGTTTGGTTCAGTCAAATACTTCGATTCCGAGGGAAACCCTGTAAAACGTCTTGCCATTGGCTATCTCCCTCAAAAAAACACAATCGACCTGCGATTCCCAATCACAGTCCAAGAGACGGTTCAGTCGGGAATTCTTCACGGATTTTGGGGCAGAGCCAACTCCCAAGCCGATCGTAGACGATTTGCCCATATTGCGAATCTCTGCGGTATCGAACACATCTTGAACCATAATATCAGCGACCTTTCGGGAGGACAACTTCAGCGCACCCTCCTGGCCCGAGCTATTATTTCGGATCCTCAACTTCTTGTCCTTGATGAACCTCTTTCTTACGTTGACAAACATTTCGAACATCAAATATACGACATTATGCTCCGTTTGAGGGAGCAAATGACCATTGTACTTGTGAGTCACGAAATGTCGGTAATTTCAGGTATGGCCAACCGGCATATTATTGTCGACCATACCATCCATCAATGTAACGCTCTTCATCATTATATACCGGGCGAATGCGACGAGCATTGAGTTTCCCATTCCCACTCCCAACAAAAATTTGACTGCTTATGGTGCTAAACTGGATTTGGATAGGTTTTCTAATGATAGCTTTCCTGATGGCGCTCGGGAAAACCATCTTCTTTGGAGATCTTGATGTTTGGTCTGCCATAATGACCAGCTCATTTGACCAAGCTGCATTCGCTTTCGAAATTTCTCTTGGACTCACCGGAGTACTTACTCTTTGGATGGGAATAATGAAAATTGGGGAGCGCGGTGGTGTAATTGAATTTTTCGGGCGACTAATTTCTCCTTTCTTCTCCCGCCTTTTTCCGGGAATTCCAAAAGGACATCCTGCAATGGGAGCCATCTTTATGAACATTTCCGCCAATATGCTTGGACTTGACAATGCAGCCACCCCGATGGGTTTGAGAGCCATGCAAGAAATGCAGACACTGAATCCCCGCAAGGACACGGCGACGGATGCAATGATAATGTTCCTCGTTCTCAATAGCTCAGGACTTTGCCTTATCCCTATCAGCATTATGATGTATAGAGCCCAGGGAGGGGCGTCCAATCCGACAGACATATTTATTCCTATCCTGGTTGCCACGGCTATCGCCACACTTATCGGTCTGATTGCTCTTTGTTTGAAGCAAAAAATTAAAATGGATGCAGTGATTTGGAGCTGGCTGGCAGGAATCGGACTTTTTGTAGCTGGCGTCACGGCCTTCTTTTCCTCATTGCCAGCCGATAAAGTGCAAGTCTATTCAACCTTTGCTGCCAATTTTATTCTTTTCTGTGTCATAATTGCATTTTTGGGAGCGGGGATCAAACATCGGGTGAATGTCTATGACACTTTCATAGAAGGAGCCAAAGATGGCTTCAAAACTGCAGTGACAATTATTCCTTATCTGGTGGCAATACTTGTGGCCATCGGGATGTTCAGAGCTTCAGGTGCGCTTGACGTGTTCACCGGATGGGTTCAAGAAGCAGTGGGGTGGCTCGGATTCGACACACAATGGGTGGGAGCATTGCCAACTATTTTAATGAAACCGCTTAGCGGTTCCGGTTCATGCGCCATGATGCTTGATGTGATGAAATCAGCCGGTCCGGACGCTTTCGTCAGTAAGGTGGCGGCAGCCGTCAGAGGTTCAACTGACACAACTTTTTATATTCTCGCTGTCTATTTTGGTTCTGTAGGTGTTATGAAAACAAGATACGCTGCAACGTACGCCCTCCTCGCCGATATTGTCGGAGCGGTTGCTGCTGTTGCTATCAGTTATTGTTTTTTCTAAATTACCCTCGCCCAAAATGTCGAAAGCACAACTCAAAAAAACTATTTCTCATATGCTACCTGAACAGCTGCAGCAGCTGATTTTGGAGGCATACGATGCAAGAAAAGAAACCAAAGAATATCTTGAATTTTGGCTTAATCCGGATCCTAAAACATTCACTGACAAGTATAAACAAAAACTTCATGATGTCTTCTATTCCAAAATGGGTAAGGCGCGGTCAAAACCTAAACTTTCGGAAGGGAACAAACTGATCCGGGACTACATGGGAACCTGCTTCGCGACCGAAAACGTTGCGGACCTATTATTGTATTATGCGGAAACGGAATGTCAATGGATCAAGACTCGTTGGCGTAGAACTTCTTATTTAGCTTCCATACGTAAGAATGTAGATACTGCTCGGATTTTCATCGAAAATTCCGATCTCGAAGATCAATACGGCGAACGGTTGCGCCGACTCTCTGAATCCCTGAAATCTTTATTTCCATACCTTAATTTTTCTTAAAATCCGGCTCTTGCTCCTCCTGAATTCAAGGCTATGAACCCTTGACCTCCCATCCATCACGCTCAAAAAATTTGATTCAGCCCTCAGAGTGAGATTTTATATACTCCAATATCCTCTCAGGTTTATCCTGTGCATACAAAATTATTCGTTGTGGAATCAAAATCACATCCTCAGCACGTTTAAGCCAGGTCAATTGTTTTTTTGCATATACTCGCGTATTCTTTGCTAAACGCGCTAAAGCATCTTCCAAAGTCCATTCTTTATCCAAATATCTCAATATCTCCTTCACTCCAACTGTGTTCATCGAATTCAAATGACGCAGATGGGCAACTCTTTTCACCTCTTCGCCCATCCCACTCTTCCACATGACTTCCACTCTCCGGTTAATCCGAGTAAACAGTTCTTCCCGAGATAACTCGGGAGCTATTTTAATGATATTCCAAGGTAAATTACCTTTGCGTTTATTAGCACCTGATAATAACGAGCTGTATGGTTTCCGGGCCATTAAACTAACTTCCACAGCATGAAATACTCGCTTTATATTTGCTCTATCAACCTGTCGACCATATATCGGATCGAGTCGGTCCAGGATGCTTAAAAGCCACTTATCCCCACGTAATTCATGAAGACGCATCAACGAAGTCCGCAACTCCGCCGTCACTGTGGGAAGTTCATCAATTCCATTGCATAGAGCATCTATATACATCATTGAACCACCACAGACAATAGCACGTCCGGTTCGAGCCACAACATCTGTAATTATCTTCATGGCGTCTTCCCGGAACATTGAAGCACTGTAGTAGCTCTCCAAAGGGAGCACCCCGACAAGATGATGTGGCACACGCTGTCGCTCCTCTACAGTTGGAGCAGCTGTGACAATCGGAATATCATAATAAATTTGCCGGGAATCGGCCGACACAATCTCAGTCTTGAGATACTCGGCCAAACGCATGGCAAGGGCCGACTTACCCGATGCAGTCGGCCCCGTTATCACAAGACAAGTATTCTCTTCGATATACAAGCCCTACCTATTCTTACTAAATAAAACTTTACTTTGCTACCAGTCGGCAAATATTCACAATCACCTCAGCTGCTTTCTCCATCGAGGGTATTGGCACAAATTCATAACGCCCGTGGAAGTTTAACCCTCCGGCAAAGATATTAGGACACGGCAACCCTTTGAAAGAAAGCTGCGCTCCATCCGTGCCTCCACGAATAGGAACTACTTTTGGCTGGACTCCGGCTTCCCGCATAGCTTCTTCGGCATAGCGAATGATATGCATGACGGGTTCTATCTTTTCACGCATATTATAATATTGGTCGCCCAATTCCAAAGATGCTGCTCCGGGATACTCGGTATTAGTCTTGCGCACAAGATGTTCGATTTCGCGCTTGCGACTTTCAAAACGATCTCGGTCATGGTCGCGAATAATATAAGTCAGCACTGTTTGTTCAACAGTTCCTTGAATTCCTATCAAATGATAGAAACCTTCATAACCTTCCGTGTGTTCAGGTGTCTCCCACCGAGGTAGCATTTCAATAAAATTGGCAGCCACCCGGATAGAATTAACCATCTTATGTTTTGCGGAACCCGGATGGACGTTGCGCCCTTTTATCGTTACTTTGGCGTATGCTGCATTGAAATTTTCAAATTCAAGTTCACCAATTTCACCGCCATCCATCGTGTAAGCAAATTCACACCCAAACCGTTCCACATCAAATTTGTGAGCACCTTTGCCAATTTCTTCGTCGGGATTGAAAGCAATTCGGATTTTACCGTGTTTTATCTCAGGATGCTCCTGCAAATAAGCAACGGCAGTAATTATTTCTGCAATGCCAGCCTTATCATCCGCTCCCAGAAGAGTAGTCCCATCGGTCACAATCAGGTCTTGACCGATATAGTCCAAAAGTTCAGGGAAATCAGTCGGACTCAGGACTATTTCCTGTTCCTTATTAAGAATAATGTCGTTTCCGTCATATTTCTCCACAATTCTCGGATTAACATGCTTTCCACTCATATCGGGCGCAGTGTCGACGTGAGCGATAAACCCAATAACGGGCACTTCCTTATCGGTGTTAGCCGGAAGAGTAGCCATCAAATATCCGTTTTCATCGAGAGAAATATCTTCAAGTCCCATCTTTTCCAGTTCTTCCTTCAGATGCTTCACAAACACCATCTGACCCGGAGTGGAGGGAGTCATATTTGTTTCCTCGTCGCTTTGGGTGTCGTAGCTGATATAGTCAAAAAAACGGTCTACAAGTGTCATTTTCCAGTTTAGATGTATTATTCGTTCTTATAAAATATTTTAAGGTTCTCTTTGGATGGATGTGATTATAGTGCATCGGTTTGCGAAGGATTGGATTTATCCGACGCATCATCTTTAAGCATTCGAAGTCGCTCCATGATTTGAGCCTGCTTCTGCTCAAGTTCTTGAATTTCCCGCGCTTTTTGATTAGCCCGGAACACATTTACCCCATCGCGAATAGCGGCCAATTCGGTTTCTATTGTTCGCAATTCCTGCTCATTTATATCGACAGCTCCAGTCACCCTTTTACGCACGACTTTAAGATGATCAAGAATCTCGGAGCCGTCGGTGGTGCGGTTACTGTGGCGCATACGATGTCGCCACGCCATGATACATGAATATTGCTTTGCTGCAGACTTTGCCATGAAGGACTGTCGAGCCATGTCGCTTTTACCTTCAAGGTATGCATCCAAATACATTTTTATCGTTTCTTCTTTTTTCATTGTCGTAACGATTTTCAATGCGTAAAATTAGTTAAAAAAAATGGATATACCAAATCTGTCTTTTTCTCCACACACCACAAACAATGGGCAGCAATTCAGACACATCTAATTATCAACTACTTAACATTATTTAATCAACATTTTTTGCACTTTGTCAGCTAATGAATTAATTTTGTAATAAATATGAAAATTTTTGGTTCAGAAAGACCTATTGCTGACATTGAAGTGGCGCTTGACTTTTTAGTCGTCACGGCTTTAGTGATTTTCACGGGAATCTGGGCCTATAAGCAATTTCTCGAATCTCCCCCCTATGTGGATCCGGTGAAGTATCCTATCAGAGGTATTGATATTTCGGCTCACAACGGGATGATGAACCTGGACGCAGCTGCCCAAGACGGAATCCAATTTGCTTTCATTAAAGCTTCGGAAGGCATTTCTTTCCGGGACGAGAATTTCAGATTAAATTATCTTAAAGCTCGACATGCGGGATTAAAAATCGGAGCTTATCACTTTTTCAGGTTTGATGTCGACGGAGTAAAACAGGCGGTCAATTTCCTGGGAGCTGTCGGCTATCGAAAGCTGGAACTGGGCTTGGTTATCGATGTTGAGAAACATGGAAATCCGGAAGGGATTCCTCCCGATTCCATCCAACTTCGCCTTACCCAGATGGTGGATTATCTTAATCTTATGGGTCATCGCGTAACGTTTTATACGAACCGCGATGGTTATTTCGATTATTTATTACAGAGCTTCCCGGGCTATCCCTTATGGATTTGTTCTTTTCAGAAATATCCCATTAATGCGGAGTGGACTTTCTGGCAATTTGACCACCATGGTCATGTCAAGGGAATAAAAGGAGATGTCGACTTAAACGTTTTCTTTGGTTCCGAAAGAGAATGGAATAATTTTTTAGCAGGCGACATCTGGCCCTATGAGGGGGAAACACTACAATAATACGTTTCGTCTCACGTTTATATTTATGGGATTATAGCCCATATAAATCAATATTTTTACCAATAACAGCTACCTTACGACTTTTAAAGTGCTTAAAATATTAAATAAATTCTCCTCTATTCCCGGACTCTGCCGACTCGCATTTTTACTTGTCTTGGCCCTGTCGTCTTTGGCTGCGTTCGCGTTGCCAGCTTCATACTATACTTCTTCGTCAGTTTTATCTTCCGGCAAATGGGTTAAAATCAAAGTAGCTCAAACCGGAATGCAGTTCCTTTCTAATTCTCAATTAAAAAATCTTGGATTCTCTAACCCTGAGAAAGTGAATGTCTACGGCTACGGAGGTCAACTTATCAGCGAAGTACTTGATACTAATCAACCTGATGATCTCCCTCTTGTGCCCATACTACGAACGGACAACGGCATCCTTTTCTTCGGTGTAAATACAATTAAGTGGGAGCTTGCTTCAAATTCCCGATACGGAACCTATTGGCATACGATGCACGATTACGATGATTCGAGTTATTATTTTCTCAGCGACCGGGAAGCTATCACTCCAACTGTAGGTGCAGCCAACAATTCCGCTTCTTCTTCGGATACCGAATTTGTAACTTTCATTGAGCGGGTACTCCATGAGAATGATCTTACCCCTCAACCTTCATCCGGTCGGCAAATCCTGGGAGAAGATTTCCTCACAACCAATGCACGGACTTTCACTTTTTTACTCCCGGGAAATGTAGGACAAGAAGCGCAACTCACTTCACGGTTTATTACCCGCACGACATCAGCCTCTTCTTTCGTATTGAGCGCCAACGGGCAGCAAATCGGATCAAAAATTACTATGAATCCTATCTCCTCCAACAATCATCTTGGAGTGGGCACAAGAAGTCAGTCTTCTGTGCCGGTATCTGATGAACGTCTGGATATTCAGGTTCGCGCCACCATTCCCAAAACAGGTGTTAATTATTTTGCTGCCCTCGATTTCCTCAAGTTGGAATATGAGCGTGAACTGCGTCTCACTGACGGAGAACTCTACTTCTATCTTCCAGCTAAAAATGGCACAGCAGTCATCAAAGGTTGTTCCTCCACTACTGTTGTGTGGGATATTACTGATCCTAAACAACCCAAGGATGTTACCACATCTCTTCAGGAGGACGTCCTCAGGTTCAATCATTCCGGGAATTCTTATCGAGAATATATTGCTTTCGATGCTTCTCGAATTTCTCGTACTCCGGTTTCGAGCGGTAATGTTTCCAACCAGGACATCCATTCCCTGCCGGTTCCGGATATGCTGATCATTACTCCGGCAGAGTTTAAGTCGGAAGCAGAGAGAGTGGCCGATCTACGCCGACGTGTTGATGGATTCATCGTTCATGTACTGACTCCGGATATGCTCTACAATGAGTTTTCATGTGGTTCACGTGACATCTCCGCCTTTCGTAAGGCCTTAAAAATGTGGCATGACCGAGGCACTGAAGGAGACCGCCAAGTGCGTTACTGTCTCATCATGGGCCGACCGACTTATGATAGGAAAGGACTTCTTGCAGTCTCAAAAACAGGCTATGAACGAATCCCGACATGGTATAACCCTTCTTTCACCTCCTCGGGCTATGAATCGACCAAAACAGACGATTATGAGCTAACTTCCTACGGAACAGATGATATTATAGGAATGCTCGACGATTGTCCCAATTCTACTTTTAACATCATGAATGCCCAGATTCAGGTGGCTGTAGGGCGAATGCCGGTTAAAAGTCAGACAGAAGCTCGACAGATGGTCGATAAACTCATTAAATATGTAGAAGAACCGGACTTGGGTTCCTGGCGCAACAATCTAATGTTTATTGCTGATGACCAGGATGGTGGTGTTCATTTATCCCAAACAGAGAATGTGGTCAATGCTATAGGCTCGAACCCGATAGGGGATTCTTATTCTGTCGAAAAACTTTACTTTGATGCTTATCCCATTATATCGTCCGGAACGGGTCTTTCGTACCCCGGTCCCCGT
The DNA here is from genome assembly GCA_964574285.1 of uncultured Sangeribacter sp. Taxonomy (GTDB): domain Bacteria; phylum Bacteroidota; class Bacteroidia; order Bacteroidales; family Muribaculaceae; genus Lepagella. The sequence continues at coordinate 16,390 of CAZNMC010000027.1, forward strand.
TCGAAATATGCTCAAAAGATTGAAGAGGGTGTCATGTATGTTTCATATATCGGCCATGGCCACGCACGTGGTCTTTCTCATGAAAATTTCCTCACGTGGAACGACATCAATTCAATGTCAAACACCCGTCTACCTTTCTTCTACACTGCCACTTGTATCTTTACTCCTTGGGACAGCGATATCGAAACGGCCGGAGAAACTCTTTATCTCAATCCAACGTCCGGTTATATCGGCTTGCTTACCACCACGCGCTCCACAAGCATTCCCAACAATGGCATCTTAAGTCGAAGTCTTGCAGAAGGAATGTTTAGCCGCCAAGAAGATGGGGGACGCCCTCGCATTGGTGACATCTATCGCCTGGGGAAAAATAAAGTTACTTCGGACGATAATAAGCTTCGATTCATTATTGTAGGAGACCCAGCTCTCCAACTCCCCATTCCTCAGGCTACAGTTGCCATTGATTCTATTGCGGGCGTTGACATTAATGATGAATCTGCTGACAATCCCGTATTGGGCGCTCGAGGACGTGCCATTGTGTCCGGTCATATCGAAGGTGCAGACGGCCAGCCTGACACTTCTTTTAACGGCACGGTGGAACTGGTTCTTTTCGATGCTGAGAAAGTCATTACTACTTATGGGAATGGCACCAACGATCCGTTAGAAAAAACTTACAATGATCGATCGTCCAAGCTCTGCCGAGTAAACACTCCGGTCAAAGACGGCAAATGGACAACTACCCTTTTCATTCCTTCCGAGATCGAAAACAATACATCCTCAGCTCGCATAACTGCTTACGCTTATTCCAACGCTGGAATCGAAGCCAACGGTCACTCCGATCGATTGTTTGTCTATGGTTTTGATGAGGATGCTCCCGAAGATAATCAAGGCCCCGACATCTCGCGCTTTACTCTCAACAACGATGCTTTCCGCAACGGTGGCGCGGTCAACTCCACTCCAATTGTTCTTGCTACCTTCTCGGACGAATCTGGAATCAATCTTTCATCGGTAGGAATTGGTCATTCCATGTCGCTCGTCCTTGATGGGAAAAAGAGGTTTACAGACATTGCAAACTATTTCACTCCGGCACAGGATGACCCTTGTTCCGGTTCGTTATCATATCTTTTGGACCAAATTGAACCGGGAGATCACACGCTTGAAATTACGGTGTGGGATAATGCCGGCAATTCATCTTCCGCATCTCTTTCCTTCACGGTAGCTGCACACGCGAGCCCTGTAATTTCCAGTCTCTCGTCTGACGCCAACCCGGCCCGCTCCGGAGTAACTTTCACCTTAACTACTGAAATGCCGGAACCCGGTTCAGAATGTGTCATTGATGTATTTGACCTTAACGGCCGACGTCTATGGTCGCAATCCGCTACTATCAAATCAGCGTCTGAAACGGTTCTCTCCTTTAAATGGGATCTCAGAGATTCATCCGGACATCGCGTACCCCGGGGAATTTATCTCTATCGAGCTTACCTACGCACTTCGTCCGGAATCGTAGATAGCGTTACAAAAAAGTTGGCTGTCGCTGCCCCATAATTATCCAATGAATGAAGATAATCGGTTTTTTTGATAATTACAAACCCGTAGTAGGCAATCGACCGGAAGACGCTTTAATTCAGCTCACCGACGTTTCCCTACTACGCAACGGCAAGCCTTTCTTCGTGCCGGATGATGGACATGAATATCGCGCGTATCCAACACTGGCCCTCAAAATCTGTCGGTTGGGAAAAACAATACCGACTCGGTTCGCTTCCCGCTACTATACGGAATGTGCTCCAGCACTTAACATTAGAGATCTGACCGTTCTAAATCGACTTCGAGAACTCTCCTATCCATGGACCCAAGCGGTAGCATTTGACTACTCCGCACCAATTGGAGAATTCCGATCTGCTCCCGAAATTCTTTCGGGACAAAAAAAAATTATATTCCGGCAAATTGACTCGGAAGGAATCGAAGCCACTCCGTCCATAGAGTTCGACGTCAATCAATTGCATCTTTCACCGGATGAAATCATTGCTTCTTTAAGTACAAGATTCACACTCAAAGACGGGGATATCATTTTCGTTGGATATTCTCCTCAGTCTTTCCTTCTTAGCTCTCGGCACACAATTGAAGCCGGTATCGGAGATGACAGACTCCTTACTGCAAAAATTCGGTAATTTTCCCCTTTTCTATTTCCTTTTCACTACCCTATAATGAAATCTCCCCTTTTCTCCTTTATTTTTATACTGACTCTAATCTCATTGTCTTTCGGTGCCAAAGCTGAGTTTAAATTTGCACCTCAATCTCGATTAGCCACGGGCCATTGGATAAAAATAACTACTTCCCAAACCGGTGTCTATGAAATCAGTTACAAAAAACTTCGGGAAATGGGGTTCTCATCTCCTGAAAAAGTCGGAGTCTTTGGACAGGGCGCAAAACAACAACCGACCAACTTCGTAAATCAATCGGTAGAAAATATCTATTCCGACGACATATCTCCTGTTGCTGTCTATCACACTGATGATAAACTCTTTTTTTATGCGCAAGGGCCTGAAGAAATTCTTTTCGACTCCAATTCAGAATGTTTCCTCCGAGAGAGCCGAAATATATACTCTGAGTATGGTTATTATTTTTTAAGCGAATGTCCTTCAGACATTTTTACTTTCTCTCCCGGTCAATCTACATCATCGACTGAAAGCATTAATATTCAATCTGGATTCGACTATCTATATCATGAGAAGGACATATGTACTGGTGTCAAAGGAAGCGGCCAGCTATTCCTTGGTGAACCATTTAACGAAAACGGACACAGAGACCAAACCACATGGGAATCGCGATACACGTGGTCTTACTCCCTCCCCGAACTGCGAACGGACGAGAAAGGCAAAATGCAAGTGCAATTCTTACTCCAAGGTCAGAAAGGAGGAACTCTCTCTTTTGGCATCGAAGGAAGCGAAGACTGTTTTAGCGATAATAGGACGATGCGTAAATCAGACTATAAACTGGAAGCCTTCGAACCTAATCCGGTTTCTCTCTCAATACCCTCAAAGACAGGTAATATTTTTGTCAGCTATACCTCAGATGCAGCATATCGAAGCAATACCACCTATTCACACCTTGACTATTGGATTCTGACATATTCCAAAAATATCCCCACTTTAATAGAAGAATCACAAAGCCGGTTGCAATTGCCCTGCCCCGAAAAACCGTTACCCCTCAGACTTCAGTTATCCAATCCTAAATATCGCGTTTTTGACTTCTCGCCATCTTCCGGACCGTCAGTCTATACTCCTGACTCAGAAGGGGTTTGCATACTCTCTCCGCGGTCTTTCCCGTCTGAAATTTGCGTTTTTGATCCTTCGAGAGAACAACTTCACCCACTTGACTTCAAAGAAATTCCTAATCAAAACATTCACGGGATGCCGATGGCAAACACGGACCTCCTAATTATTACCCTCCCCAAATTTAGAGTCGGAGCAGAAAAACTCGCTGAACTGCATCGCAAATATGATGGGATAAACTCTCTTATTGTAGAATCTCCCCAACTTTACAACGAGTATTCCTCCGGCACACCGGATGCAATGGCATATCGTGCAATAGCCAAACATGTCTATACTAACTCCTCCCGCCTATCAAATATACTACTGCTCGGAGTTGCAGAAGCCAACATAAAAAGGGATGCTGAACCTGGGAAGGAGGTTGAATCCTTAATCTTCTATCAAGCTAATGAAGAATCTCCTGCCTCTGTGGCCAGCAACGCAATCGATTACTACGCGTCTTTCGACGATAATACCTCATTAGCTGTTGAGCGACGCACTTTACGCACGGGAATCGGAATTCTCCCATGTCGCGAAGAAGCGGAACTGGAAAACTATTTAGCCAAAGTTGAGCGGTTTATGTCCGACACCACTTATGCTTATCGGATTAATCACATTCTTTATGTTGGAGGGCATGGGGACAGTAACATGCATATAAAACAAGCTGACGAATTTGCCAACCGTCTCACATCTCTCACGGATTCATCCTACTATTTTACACCTATCTCAAATTCATACTTTGGCACTCCGGAAGGACGTTCCCGCTTCATTAAAGCTATTGATCAAAGTGGATTCGCATATTTCTTAGGTCACGGAAGTCCCAGCCATCTTGATAGCCGAGTCAATTTTATATTAATGAAAGACTTATACCTGTTTAAGAACTTAAACACTCCTTTCATGGCTCTTTGCGGATGTGACCTTACCAACAGCGACCGAGGCAACCGGGGAATCAGCGAAACCATGGTATTGACTCATCCGAACGCTTTGATTGCCACATTTACTTCCTTCCGGGAAAGTTATGCATCTTCCAACTCTACGATGCTCAATCAATTGGGATCCGCACTATCCCGACAACTTGCTGATCCTTACCAGGTCGCAACAATTGGGGATATATATAAATATACGAAAAACTATACTTATTCCTCCAACGAACTCACTTATACCATCGTTGGAGACCCGGCTCTCCGGATCCCTGCCCCCCTTAACAAAATCATTAACGAGGGAGATTCAATTTTACCGGCACCGGGACAAGATTTTACGCTCAAAGGCCGTATAACCGATCCTAAAGGTAATCTACTCGACAAATTTAGTGGAGAAATTGTAGGACGTCTGCTCGGCTCAACTCAAAAAATAACTCTTCCTCCCGCTTATCAAACCGCTAAAGACACTATACCCTATAAAGGCTACGCCCCACCTCGGGAAGTTCTTACAATGGTTGCCGGAAAAGTGGAAAACGGCCTTTTCTCCATCAAATTTAAAGTTCCCCAAGAAGCGAAAAGTCATTTCGGTAACGGTTTGCAAATAGCTCTTGGTGCCTTCTCTCCTGACACACGTGCCGGAGCCGGCAATACATTTGATATTGATTTTGACCCCCAAGAAGACTTTGCTTACCAACCGGTAAAAGATGTAACCGCTCCCACAATTGAATTGCTGGAATATATACCGTCTTCCAACGCAATATCTATTTCGGTTGCGGACGACCAAGCTCTTAATCTCTCCGATTCTCCGTTTAACCCCGGACTTACCCTTTCTGTCGATGGGAAAATAGTCCCTCAAGCATCAGGTTTTACCCGCCGGTTGGAATACGATCGTCCCGCATACACCACCAACCTTTTTCTTCCGACATTAAACGATGGTCTCCACTATGCAAGCGTGGAAGTAGCCGACGCTGCTGGAAATTCAATTAAAAAATCTCTCTCATTTATCATTGGTGCCAACGTCTCTGCCACACTTCAATTCGACGATGAAGTGGCAATCTCAGAGGCCTGTGTTAAGATTATAAATGCTACGACCGACATTCCGGAGAATACAGAATTGATTGTGACTGATTCCCGAGGAGAAATAGTTACTCGCATCCCCTGTGTTGATGGGGAATTTAATTGGAATCTTAAAGATGCTAATGGACAACGTGTCATTTCCGGACTTTACCATGGAGTGGCTCGAGGGAAATCAGCCGGTCGGCTCTTTCAAACCGCAGAAATTCGTATTCCCGTTATTTGATAAAAGTTTTAATTCCCTTATATCCCTCTGACCGGGCAATATTTTGTCCGGTTTTCAGTTATAAACATAGCGACAAATCGCTTAATTCCTAATTTCAACCGGTTGATATTCCGGTGAGACTTAGCATTGTGATGAAAAAAATTCCTGGATATTTTCTAATGGTAGCCGGTATAGCCATGAGTACGCCCATGGCTTATGCCGACAACAACGACATAAAAGACAATGAATTCAACCCGGTGAACACGGGTGTGACCACATTGAGTATCACTCCTGACGCCCGTGGCAGTGCTATGGGTAATTTGGGTGCGGCTACCGACCCGGATATGAACTCACAGTTTTGGAACCCTTCCAAATATGCGTTCGGTTACAGCACAGGAGGATTAGCCCTTTCTTATACACCTTGGCTACGTAAAATAGTAAACGATATTTTTCTGGCTGACCTATCCGGGTATTGGAAATTAGGAAGCAGAGACAATCAAGCTTTATCGGCTTCATTCCGTTATTTCTCCTTGGGTGAAGTATCCATGAATTCGGAAGGCTCCTCGGCTGTACAAACCATCAATCCATATGAATTTGCCTTCGATGTTGGATATTCTCGCAAACTGTCAGAAAAATTCTCCATGGGTGTTGTTTTGCGCTATATTCTTTCGGATCTCTCTTATGAAGACACATCATCGGGCGAAACAAATTCTGCCGCCAGTGCCTTCTCTGTCGATCTGTCAGGCTACTATGTCACCTATCCAATGATCGGGCGCAATGAATGTCAGTTTTCATTCGGATTCAACATATCTAATGTTGGCACAAAAGTTAGTTATGACCATGGTGCAAATTATGCTTATCTTCCGACAAACCTTCGCTTGGGATGCAACTTCATGTTTCCCTTGGCCGATTATCATAACATCGGGATAGGCCTTGACTTGAACAAACTGATGGTGCCGACTAAACCACGTCGGGCAGACTATGATATGGACACCATAGAAGGCCAGGATGCATACAACGAAGCGGAAGAAAAGTGGCAGACAATGTCGCCCATCACAGGTATTTTCAAAAGCTTTGGCGATGCTCCGGGTGGATTCAAAGAGGAATTACAGGAAATATCCCTTTCCATTGGTGCGGAATATAGCTATAATCAGCAATTTTTTGCACGCTTAGGTTATAACTATGAGCATCCCAACAAAGGTGGAAGAAGCTACTTCGGATTTGGTGCCGGATTCTCACTAAATGTTGTAAAATTGGATGCATCCTACATGCTTGCAACAGCCCAAAGCAGCCCACTTGACCAGACTCTTCGTTTCACGCTGACATTTGATATGGATGGCCTTCGCGATCTGTTGGGCCGTCGGAAACGTTAACTAATTTATTCAGATAGCTTGACTTAGTCGTCAGGGGTCAACAAAAGATTTTATGGCAATTCAGATTCCGGATTTTCGCACCGGCTTGGGTTATGATGTCCATCGGCTTGTAGAAGGGCGTGATCTCTTCCTTGGAGGAATCCATATCCCATATTCTTTTGGCCTTTTAGGGCATAGCGATGCCGACGTGGCTATCCATGCCCTTTGCGATGCTCTACTTGGAGCAGCTGCTCTCCGCGATATCGGCTTCCATTTTCCTGACACTGATCCAAAATATAAAGGAGTTGATTCCAAACTACTTCTATCCGAAGTAGTTAATCTTTTAAAAGAATACGATTGGAAAATCAGCAACATAGACTTAACTATTTGTGCTGAAGCACCTAAACTAAATCCTCACATTCCGCAGATGCAAACTGTGTTAGCAAGAATCATGGGAATAGATTTTGATCGAGTTTCCATAAAAGCTACCACCACCGAGGGCTTGGGATTTACAGGGCGACGTGAAGGAATTTCAGCTTTAGCTTCTGTCTTAATTTTTCGGATATAGTCCAATAGCTTAAACAAAATAATTTCAGTATTTTAGTGAACCAAGCCTACATTTAGGAGGTTATATAGAAGAAGTGGCGATTCCACACTTCCTTTGCACTTTGCAAGTCATTAACAACTTCTTTCGTATGGCTCAAACAAACGTAATCTCTGTCAATCCCTCTCGAATTGCCGAAGGTGCCCGTTTTCCAGAAGCAGTGCTTCAAACTCTTAACCCGGAAACAAACTCTGTCAACCAACCACAGTTTGACGGGTCTTTGCTCAACTTAATTTTTCCCACCCAAAAGACGGGGATAGTACGGGCAATAATTCTTTTTACGCTAAGAATTGGGCTTGCTTTAACCATTATTTTGAGCGTATCGGAAGGGTTACTCTTTCCTAATGCTTCGTCGGGATTTGGTATTGCAGCAATAATCGTAGGTGGAATGCTGACAATTGGATTCTTTTCGCGCCCGTTAGCACTCATACCCGCCTTATATGCCCTGTTTAGCCTTGCAGCTATGCCGCCACACACTGGAGTGGGTCTTATCGAATCAGCAATTCTTTTATTGTCGGTATTAGAAATTTATACCGGACCCGGACGACTAAGTTTGGATGGCCTTATGCGCTATGCTATAATGTCTAAGCGTGTTAAACGCCACATTAATTCTACCTCCTACAGAGCTTTTTCTTCAAATTTCTAAGCACTTTGTGAATTATTTAAATGAGAGTGAATCTTTCTTTTGCTCGCAAAACGTTTGACCAGGCAAACAGTCAAATGTTTGAAAACACTCTTCCTCCTATCGCATTTAGACTCAGTCGGGCCGGCTCATATCTTGGAAAATTCGATATTCCGGAAAAAGAATTAGAGGATATAATTATCCATGAAATGATTCACTATTTCATCAATTTCTCGGGGATAAAAGACACCTCTCCGCATGGGCCTCGTTTTCGAGAAATAATGTGTCGAATAAATCGCGATTTCAATCGGGATATATCCATATCCGTCAAATTAACGGAACAAAAAAGGAAAACTGATCTACGCTATAGGAGGAATTTCATTGCAGTATCTCATTTTTCCACCGGCAATATCGGAATCACAATTTGCAGTCACCGTTTTATCAAAATGTTACATACTCGCTTGCCAAACTTTCCGGGAGTAGAACGAATTGAATGGTTTATTAGCATCAACCCATGGTTCAACCGTTTCCCTATGGTACGTTCTCTTAAAATTTATACCCTTTCAGAAGAGGAATATCAAACTTATTTACTTGATTCTAAACGAAAAGACACAAAACGCTTGGAAAATATCCAATCCATCATTAAGTAATAAAACGAAAAAAATATTTCTGCTTCATATATTTTTTCTAATTTTGCTTCCTAAAATAACCGAATATAAAATGCGACATCTTAAAGTTAGAAATAATTGTCAGCGTTTCCTCCTTTTCCTCACAATAACTTTGGTTTTTACTTTTTCATTAAAAGCTGAAAATATTAGTCCCATAAAAAAAATCCTCTTTATTGGAGATTCTATGACAGGCTGGATGGCCGAGCGACTCAATGCCTACGGCAAAATCAATGGATTTGAAGTAGCTACAGTCACTTGGGATGGAAGCACTATCTCTAAATGGGCTTCTTCACCACGTTTGGCCGGGATCATAGCTTCTCAACAACCGGATGCAATCTTTGTATCGTTGGGAATGAACGAGCTTCTTGAAAGAAATCCTCAAGCACGTCTCAGTTCTCACATGGCAAATCTCAAAAAGACATTTGGTAATATTCCAGTAGTTTGGGTTGGTCCCCCCTCTTGGCCGGGGAAACCAGGGGGGGATGCTTTGAATTCATTTCTCGCCAAAGAAATGGGACCGTCATCTTTCTTCAATAGTTCCACTTTGACACTACCGCGTCAAAGCGCTCACAATCCACACCCTTCCAAAGCGGGTATTTGCACCTGGATCGATGCAGTGATGAATTGGATTCCAGAAAATACTACACTAAATTTTCAAAGTTTAAAAAAGCCAGGAGCCACTGATATGTCAAGAGGTAAAATATTTATTTATAAACGAATGAAAGAGTCGCTTTAGCCCTAATTTCGCAATTTTTGACCTCCTTTATTATAATTTACCATAAAAAAATGCCGCATATGCGGCATTTTTTTTAACAGCGGAACGTGGGGTGGCCTACTCTCCCTTACAGGATCAGCATTTTTTCAGAGGGATTATTGAATGAGAATCTTTTCTGTCTGACAACCTCGCTTGATGATATAGATATTTCCCGGCTGCATCTTCTCCACACGCTGGCCTTGCAGAGTAAAAATTTCTGTCAAGGGGTCATCATATAAGCTCACTGAATCTACTCCATTTTGTCCTCCTTTCATAAAGTCGGGCAAAGCGGCTGCCGGGGTTTCATCTCGTTCCGGTTCGGGATACTTCTGATCAGCATATTCTCCAAACTGACCACACAACCATTTTATTTTTGACTCAAGATGATTTTTTACATTTTTCAGACGTTCTTCCATATTCCGGTTGTCAACTACCGGCATTGTAAATCCTGAATTAGGCAATGGGGCATTGTGCCAGCGTGAATAGTCGGAGGCAGCCGCCGATACAAGTTGACCGGCATAGGCATCCAATTCTTCATAAAGGCCGTCAAACTTATTTGACATAAACCACTTCCAGGTTTCACTCACCTTTTCCATAAACTTTTTGTTACGACGCATGGCTGCTATCCATGTATTCCCATATGGGGCCGCTGAAGTGAAATATTTATTGGTAGGTCCGTTAAATGCTTGGCCACAATCCCATAACGGAGAAAAATGCCACTTTTGATTTTCTCCCCGATCGCGGAATAGATAAGTGGAGCCATGATAAGACTCAACGTGGGAAAGAATCTCCTCCACAATATAATATCGAACAGCATCATCAAGGTCGAGATAACTCCAAAGACTATCCGCGGCTTCGCCTACAGCATCGTTTATAGCACTAAACTGCTGTGTTATAAACCGGCGTTGCAAATCCGAATATTCCTCCGGAGTATCGAAAGTAACCATTAGGGTTGCTCCATTCTCACCGCCAAAACCTTTCTCGGGCATTCTTATCTGATTTTCTTCTTCATAGTTGTCAAGTTCTACTAAATAGCCACCACTGGCAAGAGTAACATCTGAAACATTATCTTCCAGTTCCTGAATATTAATCCGTGATTCTTCTACCCGAATAGACTCTGTTAGAAAATACAATCCACGATAATCCCCATTGATAACCACCTCCACGGGTTGTTGTGACGGAGTCCACGGCAATCCGATTCGATTTCCCAAGTTAAAACCGGTATAGTTGCGCATATAGCCAAACGAATCATCGGCATGGGCTAATATCGCGAAATGTTTACTTTTCGACAATCCCAGCAGAGACTGTTTTTTGTCAAGCTTAAGTTTAAACGGCTTTTTCGAGAATCCTGTACGAGTAAAATTTCCCCGAGCTTTGATTTGGAGGGGAAGAGGATCATCACTACTTCCAATAGATTCGGCTTTTACATCACCGCTGAGTGTGCATCCATTTAAGTCAAGCCAATATTCTCCCTTGAAATATTCTTTATGAGCTAAATCTTTGGAAATAATTTCATTATCATAATTTCCATTTTCATCAAACACGTTAATGAATAGCAACGGAAGTGTGCCGGAACCATATTTCACCGGAGGAGCCGGAGTATCAGATTTTATCGACAGAAGAGTGGATGTGGACGAGGCGTCATAATCAAAACTTATGGTGACATTTTTCAATCCGGACGCTTCAAAATTGAAACCATTATTCACTCCAATAATTTCAGTAGACGAAGTGATAACTATATTATCTTTTTGCCCTCCATAATTTATTTTCCAATCGGCATTGGAAATTTTAAATTTCCCGTTGAGTTCCGAGATAAAAATTGAATAAGTATTCCCATCTCGCGAAAAAGCATAATCAAGATTAGTCCATTGAGGATTAGTAAACTCCCCTCGCAAATAAAATGTCGGAAAAGTTTGCGCTCTCAGACTTAGGCCCGACAAAAAAATTGTAATGATTACAAATACACAAATTTTAAAATTTTTCATTCCTACTCTAACAAAATTTATTTAATTCAGCTATTATTAGAACTTTCCTAAAGGCTATTTATTATTGGGATTTAAAAAAAAGAGTTATAGGCAAGATTAAATTATCCCTACAACTCTTTTTTTGTATTTAATGTCAAGTCCTAAAATAGCGTTACACTAGAAAAGTAACGAAAATGGAAGAAA
>CAZNMC010000028.1:0-27911 GCA_964574285.1 uncultured Sangeribacter sp.
GGAATCGGGTAAGGGTATTATGCGATTATTTAAAATTTAAATGAAAGTGCCGTGTAGACTCATCATTCAGAAGTCTTATTTTTCCGAAATCGGCCAAGCAAATAACTCACCATCTCCGGCAGCTCCGGCACCCGAAATACTTTGAGAATAACAAGATAGACAACCACCGACACACTTATCTCCAATATCAACTGAATGCCAGCAATCTCACTTGCCAAACCGGCAAACCAGCCGGCTCCAAGAGCTACAGCCGTGTATAAAATGAATGGAACGGTGTCGACCATCATCTTCATGATATTATAACCCGTAACCCTCCCGGCGATAAACAAGACTATGATGAAAGTCAGCAACGAGGCAGCCGTCTGGCCCCAGACCAATGTCTCAAGCGACCGACTCATGATGGTCGCTCCTATGGCCAGAAAAATCATGACATCTTTTGTCACCTCAATGACAATCATGGCTTTGGTATTTCCTAAAGAAACCGAATAATTATAATATAAACGTATAAAAACCACCAATATACCTCTCAGCGACAGAATCTGAAAGAGAATGATGGCCGCATCCCATTTCTGACCGAAAAGAGTATGAAAAAGAGGAGAACCCACAAGAGCGAGGCCGCCGAGAGCCGGAAAAATAAGCAATGCCGTCAGTCGGTTTATGCGACCGATATACCGACGGTGAGTCAGGGGGTCGTCGGCAAACCGGGAAAGAAGCGGCACAAACGTTGATGTAAGGATTTGACTCATAGCCGCGCTACCCATTTTACTCCATTTGTCGGCTTGGGTATAGATGCCGAGTGCCCGCAGTGAGTAAAATGCCCCGATTGCAAAATTATAAGCGTAGTCGCAAGCCGTGTTGAGGATAGAGGTGAAAAGCGTGCTTGAGCCCACAGGGAGAATGGAGCGTAGAGAGCGATAGCTGAACAACCAAGAAGGGCGCCATCCGGTAGCTATCCAAAGCCAAAGCGACCTCACCGCTGCCGAGCAAACGGTCTGCCACACCAATGCCCATGCTCCGGCCCCGGTGCAAGCAAGCACTATTCCGACGATTCCGCCCGTAGTAAGTCCGGCCATATTGGAAAGAGCCACTTGACGAACTGCAAGCTTCTTCATCAGTCGGGTCGTCTGCACCATGCAAAGCCCATTGAGCACAAATGCCAAAAACATCCATCGCGAAAGGGGGATGAGACGCTGATCGTCCTGGAAAATACGGGCGATCACCGGCGCTCCAAACCAAAGAAGAAGATAGATGCCTACACTGACGGTGAGATTGAACCAAAAGACAGTGGAATAATCTGTCTGCGTAGCCTCCTTTTTCTGAAGGAGAGCCATCGCAAATCCTCCGTCAGTCAAAGTCGTGGCTAAAGCCTGGAATATCAGCAGACTTCCGACAAGACCAAAGTCTACTTGCGAAAGCTTGTTGGCCAAAATAATCCCGACAAGAGCATAAATGACTTGCTGCACCACCCTGTCGATGGTATTCCATTTCAAGGTGCGGGCCGTTTTCAGCTTAAGCGAAGGTTCAGAAGTGGCAGCAGGCTGATCCATAAGAACAAAAGGAGAGTAGAGATGTCAACCCGTTTTCAATAGGAATCCCGTTCTTGACCCGGACCATAATCCGCCGGCAGGGTCGTGGGCTCAGAATTGGTGACCATGGTTTTCGACTCTTTTTCAAGCATCTCTGCAAGGGGCATCACTTTCAAGCCGGGACCTTTCTTCACTATCGGGTCGCCGCGATAGAAGATTTTTGTTGCGCCCAACCCCCTGACATTCAACATAGACTCCGCCCAGCAACCCACAGTGCCCGAGCCCATCACCTTACATTTCACCACTTCGGCTTGAAGCAAGTCGGCTTGAATGGTCCCTGTTCCGACCATAATCAGGTTGGCATCTGTCGTTTTTCCACTGAGCACAATCTGTCCGTTGCCCGTTTCGATAGCGGCTTTAACCCGATCTGAATTAACACCATTGACCGTCACAGCCCCGTTGCCGATTTGCTTCACTTGCAGATTCGGGCAAGGAGCAATACTCAGAACGGTAACCGTCTTGTCAGACGAGTTCTTAATCTCCGACAGAAAATTGGAATAGACAAAGACTGTGGGTAGCTCGGGATCATTGACATCTTCCGTATTAACCTGAATTTTCAACTTCCCTTTATTATTACTGACAATAAACGCGTTACCAAAGCGCGAAAGACCTCGAAAGCGCATATATCCCGCCGAATCGGGCATACATTGATAGATAACGTTGACATTGTCACTAATCTCTATTCGCTCAAACGGTCCGTAATAAGAAGTATATTCCGTCAACTTCTCAATTGCAGAAGCAGTCAAACTGATAAGAACTCCGACTAAAAGGGAAATCACTTTAAAGCGCATGGGAGATGGATTAATTAAGTTTTGATTCAGAACTTTGAGTAAATAAATCAGAGGAAGGATGTTGGAAATAGCGACGGTCGATTTCGTCAAAAATCCGAAGGATTTCTTCTTCGGTTTCTGCCCGCAAAAGAGCAATCCGAGTCTGACGGAAATCCGGCAAACCCTTGAATAGCGGAGTGGCGGCTAAATGCCGACGAATATGAAGGATGCCGCGATATTCATCGATGCGTTCAATCGATTCACGAACTTGACGGCGAAGAACATCAAACTTTTCACGCACCGAAAGAGGTTCCACGTGTCCCGAGCTAAGAAATTGCTCTACATCGTGAAAAATCCATGGCGCACCAATCGCCCCCCGACCAATCATAATGCCATCTACACCGTAATCTTCAAATCCGTTTACTACGGCTTCGGGGGTGGTGATGTCGCCATTGCCTATAACCGGGATTTCCATCCTCGGATCGGCTTTAAGGCGTCCTATCAATTCCCAATCGGCTTTGCCCGTATACATTTGGCTCCGGGTGCGCCCGTGGACTGTGATGGCTTTAATACCGCAGTCCTGCAGACGAGGACCAAGATCGGTAATAATTTTATTATCGTGATCCCAACCCAAACGGGTCTTCACCGTAACAGGGATACTGACCGCTTCAACCACGGACTTCGTGATGGCAAGCATCTTGGGAATATCGCGGAGCATACCGGCACCCGCTCCCTTTGAAGCAACCTTTTTCACCGGACACCCAAAATTGATATCGAGCAGATCGGGTCCGGCCGCCTCAACCATTCTTGCCGCCTCAACCATAGCTTCTGGATCACGACCGTAGATTTGAATAGCCACGGGGCGTTCACGATCGTCGATGGTAAGCTTGCGGGTAGTGCTGTTGATATTACGGATAAGAGCTTCAGCCGAGACAAACTCAGTGTAAACCAACTTCGCTCCCATCTCCCGACAGATCAGCCGGAAGGATGGGTCGGTCACGTCTTCCATCGGTGCAAGCATCACCGGGCGATTACCAAGGTCAAGATTGCCTATTTTCATTTGATACGAATAATTCTTGATATCTGCCGCATGACGAAGTGCGCAGCGAAATGCAAAATTAGCGTTTTGCCGGCGTTTATCCAACCTATCGGGTCATTTTACCGACAGATTTACAAGTTTTTCCAACTTTCTGACTAATGGCCGGTCAGCATAAGGTCAGACTCGAGAAGGGCGCCAAAAGCGAAGCGACTTCTCTGATGTCATCGGCACTGACTGCTCTGATTCTTTCTGCAATCCAATCCACATCATGCACTTCGCCATAAAAAGCCACACTTTTTCCCATCGATAATGCCATCGATTCGCGATGATCGGAAGCGACCTGAAGCTGTCCGATATATTGCTTCTTGATTCGTTCGAGACGGCGTTCCGACAGCCTGTCTGAGGCCAAGCGTTCAATAGTCCGGCCTATGAGACGCACACACTTCTCAACTGATTTTCTATCCGAGCCTGTGTAGACTGTCCAAAGTCCGCAATCGCTCATCAAAACAACGTTGCTTTCAACCGAATAGACATATCCGCGTTTCTCCCGAAGTTCATCATTGAGGAGCGAACTCATCCCGGGCCCTCCCAAATAATTATTGAGTAAGAAAAGAGCATGGCTACGCGGATCGGTGCGACCAAAAATGCGGGTGCCAGTCAGGGTATGGCTTTGATGACCGCCTCGATCGAGGACTTCCGCAAAGGGTGCAGTCGGAGGGGGTGGAATCCGTTGTGAGATCTCAGCCACAAAAGGGAGTCTCCCGAAATATCGTTCGACGCTTCGAGCCACACGTTCAACTGGCTCCGGAGAAGCACAATAAACCACCATAGAAGCTGGCCGATAATGCCGGTCAACAAACCGACGGCAATTTTCCGGACCGAAGGTGCCGACACTTTCGCGTGTCCCCAGGATATTATGTCCCAAACCACTTCCGGCGTAAATCCGATCTTCAAACTCATCGAACACTGATTCGCTCGGATTGTCGAGATAAGAACAAATTTCCTCCTCGACCACGTCTCGTTCCCGAATCACCTCTTCACGCGGAAACCGATTGCAAGCCAACAAATCATAGAGCAATTCAATAGCCCGTCCGACATAACCCGGGGGTATGTTGGCAAAAAAAATAGTTTCCTCCTTTGAAGTATAAGCATTCAGTTCTCCTCCGACGCTCTCCAACCGGTTGTTGATAGACCGCCCCGAGCGCTTGGCAGTACCCTTAAACACGGTGTGCTCCACAAAGTGGGCCAACCCATATTCGTCAGGAGCCTCATCGCGACTTCCGGCAGCCACAGCCACTCCGACATAACCCACATGTCCATCGGTCTGTCGGCCGACAAATCGCAGTCCATTGGGGAAGGTATATATTTGGTATAAAGATTGAGACATAAGCAATTGCAGACTTAAGGGCGCTCATTGCGCCAAGCCGATGCAAAATTACAAAAAATCGGCGAGAAAAACCTTGGAAGCTACTTTGAGCAAGGGAAAATGTTTGGAAGTGTAACATTTTTTTACTACCTTTGTGGGAATTTTCGAGGTCGGTTCAGCCGCCTTCGCTTAACCAATATTCTCACTTCCAATGGCAGAATCAGAAGAAAAGAAATATATAGCGGACAATATCCAAGTGCTTGAGGGTCTTGAAGCTGTGCGAATGCGCCCGGCCATGTATATAGGGGATATTTCCGCCCGCGGTCTCCACCATCTCGTCTACGAAGTAGTCGACAACTCCATTGACGAAGCCCTCGCCGGATTCGCCAGCCACATCGAAGTCACCATCAACGAAGACAACTCCATCAAGGTGGTCGACAACGGCCGTGGAATACCGGTGGATATGCACGAAAAAATGAACAAGCCCGCCCTTGAAGTCGTTTTGACCGTCCTGCACGCCGGTGGCAAATTCGACAAAGGAACTTACAAAGTTTCCGGTGGCTTGCACGGTGTCGGTGTCAGCTGCGTAAACGCTCTTTCCGACTATCTCCGAGCTGAAATCCATCGCGATGGGAAAATCTACATGCAAGAATATGCCTTCGGAAAACCAACCTGCGATTTGCGCACCATTGGCCAAACCGACCATACCGGCACAACAATCATTTTCCACCCGGACGCCTCGATTTTCACAGAAACAGTCTACGACTTCGAAACCCTTGCAAACCGGTTGCGCGATCTGTCATATCTCAACGCCGGAATTACCCTCACCTTAACCGACCTCCGCTCGAAAGACGAAGACGGAAATCCCCGCACCGAGCGTTTCCATTCCCAAAACGGTCTCGAAGACTTCGTACGCTACATCGACCAGGGAAAAGAACATCTCATTGAAGACATTATCCACATCAGCACCGAACGAAACGGCGTCCCGGTCGAAGTGGCAATGACCTATAATCTCTCTTTCAACGAGAATATTTTCTCCTATGTCAACAACATCAACACCATCGAGGGTGGAACTCACCTTACCGGATTCCGCAGAGGTCTGACCACTACCCTCAAAAAATATGCCGACGACAACCACCTTCTTGACAAACTCAAAATAGAGCTCTCCAAAGAAGACTTCCGCGACGGCCTAACCGCTGTGGTCAGCGTCAAAGTCGCCGAACCCCAGTTTGAAGGTCAGACAAAAACCAAATTAGGCAACAACGAAGTGTCGGGCGTAGTCCAGACGGCCGTCAGCGAAGCTCTCAAAAACTATCTCGAAGAGCATCCGAAACAGGCAAAAGCAATTGTCGACAAAGTCGCTCTCGCGGCCCAGGCTCGCCATGCTGCTTACAATGCCCGCATGAAAGTGCAGCGGAAATCCCCCCTTTCCGGTGCCGGACTGCCCGGTAAATTGGCCGACTGCAAAAGTCGCGACGCTGCCGCTTGCGAACTCTTCCTGGTCGAAGGTGACTCCGCCGGCGGCTCGGCTAAACAAGGCCGAAACCCAAACTTTCAGGCAATTCTCCCTCTGCGCGGTAAAATACTCAATGTCGAGAAAGCTCTCGAACACCGTGTTTTCGAATCAGAAGAAATCGTTAACATGTTTAAAGCCCTCGGTGTCACAATCGGAACAGAAGAAGATGCTAAAGAGCCTAACATGTCAAAGCTCCGCTATCACAAAATCATCATCATGACCGATGCCGATGTCGACGGAGCTCACATCGCAACCCTTCTCATGACCTTCTTCTATCGCAAAATACGCCCCATCATCGACAACGGCTATCTCTACATTGCCACTCCTCCACTCTACAAATGCGTTAGAAAAGGAAAAAAAGGGATAGCAGAATATGCCTGGGACGAACGCCAGGTGCAACGATTTGTCGATACGCAATGCGACGGCGACAGAAATCTCCTCAATCTCCAAAGATATAAAGGTCTTGGCGAAATGAATCCCGAGCAGCTTTGGGAAACAACAATGGACCCGGAAAACCGTATGCTTAAACAAGTGACTTTGATCAATGCCGCCGAAGCAGACCGCACTTTCTCTATCCTGATGGGTGAAGAAGTGGGTCCACGCCGGGAATTTATCGAGTCACACGCGACATACGCCAATATTGACGCTTGATATCAAGCAATTCAGCTCAATTCGACAAAGCTGACATGTGATAGCCCAAAGCATTAAGTTCCATGGCCATCCCTGCCAAATAGAGCTGATGCAATGCTGCTACATAACACCCGAAAGCAACATCTGTGCCCGGTTCAATCCGTTCATGCTGAAGGATGCCATAGACGCGTGACGCCGTCTCTGCTACCAGTTCCGTCACCTTCTCTGCCCCTTCATCCTTATATCCCAACAACTCATTGACGACCGTCTCATCCAGACGATCGTATCCGTTTTTATCTCGCAGATTTTTATAGATATCCGGATCCGACGAATACTTAGCCCAATCAGTGTCCCAATAATAAGCCATCGCCATTCCGACAAACATCATCCAACCAAGCGAAACAACCGGATAATCCTTAAATTCCCTGACACCGTCAGGCAAATAAGCACGTCCGATTTCTGCCCATTTCTCCTCAACGTCCGGACACACCGGCACATGCTCGTCCACTGCTCCCTTCTTCTGGAGGAACGACATCAGATCCGTCCGCACTTTCTCTTCAAACTTTCTTACTATTTCCTGATTGCCATCTGTCGGCTTTTTCGCTTCAGACTCCGTTGAACCGTTTATTTTCTTTTCCATATCTTCAAATATTAAGTTCGTAATTAATAACATCGGGGGAGAATTACTATCCCTCTTACTTCAAAACAAATCCAACGTCCTCTTAGTTTTTCTTAATAACTCCGGTCTATAGCACAAGGTAAAATAAATTCAATCCAATACTTAGCCTTATAGTTCTGCAATCGGTGACGGTCTCTCTATCAGTCAAGAGCTACGATTTTAATCGACTTTTTCGAAAGGCGAGCTTCCAGATAGTTGCGGAATTTTATCTTTTGAGCGGCGGACATTCTACCCGAATAGCGTACCAGAGCGATATTGAGCGTATCAAGCTTTCGAGTAGCGATGTTACTCTCTATGGCACGGGTAATAGCTATATCAGCCACCTCGGGGAATAACACCTTCAGCTCCGGAGTGATTGTGGCGCTGATAGTGTCATTGTAGCTAATCTGGGCATTAAGGGCTCTAAGCGAGTCTATGGACTCACGTTGACTGTTGATAGTGTTTTGCGTCACCTGATACATATCGCGAAGCATGGTCGATGTGGCTTGGGTGGCATCAAACATATTATCCTTTGAGTCTCCTTGTATGATTTTGAGACGTGTACCCTCAAGATGATAGTCCGGGAGACGATCTGTGAGTGCCAGTACAAGAGAATCTTGCGGAAGCACCTTGCCGATAAGGCTAACGGTAAGTGTCTTTTGGTTGCCTTTCATCACAGCTGATGAGTTTAACACTTGAGTGCCTTCAAAATTAAACTGTTGTTCCACAAATCGCTCGCAATTGGTATTGAAGGCAGATTGCTGGAACATTCGCCATGTTAAATACCCGGCCGGAATCATTGTCAGAATAGCTATGAGATAAACTATATTCCGCACTCTCTTGGCACGCTGGGGATTAGAGAAGTCCTTCACTCGATACTTCATAATCTTCACACCCACAGTCGTGGCACATGCGATGAACACTGAATTTATGAAAAAGAGGAAGAAAGCCCCGAAGAAGTAACTCATCTGAAAAGTAGCGAGTCCATATCCCACTGTGCATAGGGGCGGCATGAGGGCTGTAGCAATTGCCACCCCCGGGATAACATTGCCCTTAACTTTGCTTCCTATGGCTATGATACCTGCTGCGCCACCGAAAAATCCTATAAAAACATCATAGATGGTAGGGGATGTCCGGGCAAGTAGCTCGCTATGACCTTCATTGACAGGGGAAATCAGAAAATAGATACATGATGTGACAATGCTGAAGAAAGCCGTGGCCATAAGATTGCGGAACGACCGTTTTAACAACTCAAAATCCTGTATGCCAACAGCGAGTCCGAGACCGATGATCGGACCCATTAGCGGTGAGATCAGCATAGCGCCAATGATTACCGCTGTCGAATTGGTGTTAAGACCCAGAGAAGCGATAAAAATCGCCACTATTAGTATCAGAATATTGGTACCGCGAAAAGAGACTCCTTCACGTATAACATTCTCTGCTTCCTCCTGAGGTAACAAATCCAAAGAGAAATCGAAAAATTCAGACAACCTCTTTATCAGGTCTTTAAATTTGAATATCTTCATTTACTTTTCTAATTTGTTTGAGCATCTTGAATAGAATCGTAAAGATAATGAAAATCTATAATATTGGGGATTTTATTACCACGTTTTCTTTCGATGTAATAATGACTTTGTTTAATTAATAAAGCGGAGAACCCGCTATTCCCCGCTTTTGCCGTTATCATTTCAAAAAATCATTACTTTCCTTTGCCCTTACATTCATGAGAAGTAATTTTGCCATAGCTCCCAAATGGGCCCCCACAAGTCAGACAAGGTCCACCTGCTTGAGATAAGTGGCTTTCTTGCGTCCTGAAAGAGCAATCAGGAAAAACAACAATAAGCAAAATGGATTTAACCCTCATAGTTTTATATTTATAAAATTAATATATTAGAAGCTACAACATTTAATGCTTATCTACCACCCTTACAAATTTTACACTGCTCTACTTAAGTGCGTAAAAAAGCTTCGGATTTTAAAATTATACTCCTTTGCGGGGCAGAGATTAGAAGGTGGTGCCGTAGGAGTCTCGGTCGAGGGAGCGGTAGCCTATGGCTTCGGCTATGTGGCGACTTAAGACCGGAGATGTCACTGCCGTCTGCAGGGCTTCGGGGTAGCCGGTCGATCCGGGGTCGGGAAGCGTGAAAGAGTATTCCAAATCGGCAATTGTGCGTGCAACGCGCAATATCCGGTCGAAGGCTCGAGCCGACATCTTGAGCTTTTCCATTCGATCCTTGAGCTTTACCAGCCCTGCGGCATCCGGCCAGGCATATTGACGCAGAAGGCGCGAACTCATTTGAGCGTTACTGTATATACCTCTCTCATTTCTAAAACGTTCGCTTTGGATATTTCTCGCTTTCATAACTCGACTACGGATGTCGGCCGAGGTTTCCCCTGCACTGCGCGAAACAAGATCATCAAACTCAACTGGTTCTATCTCCAGTTGAATATCTATTCGGTCAAGCAGAGGACCCGAGATTCGATTTAAATATCGGGCCACTGCACCGGGCGAACATGTACAGGGACGCGTAGGATGGCCGTAATAGCCACAAGGACAAGGATTCATCGATGCCACGAGCATAAACGAGGCGGGATAGTTGACTGTATATTTAGCGCGGGAGACAGTAATTATCCGATCCTCAATCGGTTGGCGCAAAACTTCCAATACTTGGCGGGGAAACTCCGGAAATTCATCAAGAAAAAGAATTCCGTTGTGAGCGAGCGATATCTCACCGGGCTGCGGATTGGAGCCTCCTCCGACAAGGGCGACAGGCGAGACAGTGTGATGGGGGGTGCGGAAGGGTCGGCGAGTCATGAGCATGGAGCCGCGTGAGAGCTTTCCCGCCACCGAATGAATCTTAGTTGTCTCCAATGCCTCCTGCATGCTCAGAGGTGGGAGAATAGATGGAAGACGTTTGGCCATCATCGATTTTCCCGAACCCGGAGGTCCCACAAGCAGAATATTATGTCCTCCCGCACAAGCCACTTCAAAAGCACGTTTGACACTCTCCTGGCCCTTGACATCTGAGAAATCCATATCGAAACACTCCGCTTCCAAAGCAAAAAGACGTCGCGTGTCGACTTGAAAGGGAGCATGGGCGCCGTTTCCATTGATTATTTCCACAGCATCGGTGAGGGTAGAGACTCCGAAGACCTCCAGGCGGTTGACGACTGCCGCCTCTGTCATATTGGCCTGGGGCACAATCAGGCGCTTGATGCCCATCTCTCGCGCCTTTATCGCAATCGGCAATGCACCTCTGACAGGAAGCACCGAGCCGTCGAGCGATAGTTCCCCCACAATCATATATTCATCCAGCGTCTGCCGGTCAACAATCTCGTTCGACGCAAGAATCCCGATAGCCATCGGCAGGTCGAAAGAAGCTCCCTCCTTGCGAAAATCAGCCGGTGCGAGGTTAATGACCGTTCTTCGATGAGGAAATTGAATCCCACTGTGGGTCATGGCGGCAACAATGCGCTGGTAGCTTTCTTTGACAGCCGTGTCGGCCATACCGACAATAGTAAATCTGACTCCGCGTTCCACCGAAGTTTCTACCGTAATCGGGACTGCATTGATCCCCTCTATCGCCGCCGAATAAACTTTAGTGAGCATTTTTTATAGCGATTGAATCAGATTTACTTTTTTCTTTCTTTCGTCGCAGAGCAGCCCCGGCTTTAAGAATAGTGCGGAACTTATTTACTGCTTCTTCCAACTTATCACCCCGATAGAGGATTTTCCCTTTCCTATCGGCTACAACATAAAATGGTGTGCGTCTGACGCCAAAAGACTGCGCGACAGGAGAATTCTCGGCTGCCGGCATCCAGGCGTGGGTCACTTTCTCCAACGAATCGTTGCGAGCCCTTATGAGCCAGGCCGAGGAATCACTTTCAAAAGAAATGGCTGCAATTCGTCCATATTTGTCAAAGCCATCTGCTTTTGTGAGCGACCGCAGTGAATCGGTCGTCTCCCGGGGATTTTCTCCTTCGCTGCGTCGAAAATAAAGAAGCGTCGCGTCTGCCTTCCGGGGATCAACTTCTACCAGCGAATCACCCATAGCATGCAACTTTATGGAACCCGTTTGCCAGTCAGAACCCTCTTTGGTTGCGTTAAGTTGATCCGCACGGCCTACAAGACGGACTATATTTTCGGAGCGGGCTTTCTCCCCGAGTCCATTCCATATTTTGACAAACCCATCTTCGTCTGCCCGACGATCGAACATGGTGAGAAGGAGGATGCCAGTGGCCTCCGAATTGGGATTCTTCTTCGCATAAGCTGCTATGGCTGCATTAATGCGTTTGGAATCTCCCGAAGAAAGGGCATTCTTCTCCTTCAGTCGGAAGGATGTAAGGTCCTCATTGATTTTGTTTCCACCAACCTGCCAAAGGAGAGGATCGGGACTCGATCCCGTTATCTTAATCTTGTCCCCACGTTCCACATAAAACGACGCCGACGCTTTGGAAGAGCCGGGAGAAAAAATGAACACGATGGTAGGATTTCGGGTGATGCACAGGGTTTTGGCCACTCCCTTTTCTACCGGAGCGATTGCTTCCATCCAAAATCCTGTCCGCTTGTCGGAAGCGTAATACTGCAACCGATAGTTGCCACTGACACTGGAGTCGAGCTTGATGTCGAGAGTAAACTCATTTTTGACGCACCCGACAGCTATAAAAGCCAGGAAGACAATCAAAGTCGGGAGCAAGACGTTGTGAAATCGTGTCATCGGTTAGTAACCCGGGGAAGAGATAAAACCGCAGAGGTAGTAGCATCATAATTCATGCCACCACCCCCGCGGAATGAATAAAGTTAGAAAGAATAAGTGGCGCCGAAAGAGAGAATATTGTAAGAATTCCCGTAAGTTTTATTGACGTTCGCACTGATCAGACCAAACTGAGCGTTGACACCCCACGTTTTGTTGATGAAATAGCGGGCGCCCAAATAGAAAGCGCATGCGAAAGTAGCTTTGGATTTATACGGCTTCTTGTTCCACTCCGCATGATCCGCATCATTGAAACTATACCGAAATTCCCATACATCTCCGTTAGGCATCGTGGTCTTGTCGTAATAGTCTTTCTTATAAAGGCCTCCGACCTCTCCGACACCCGGAATATTTATTGTAGTAGGTTCGTAGTTGGAAAGATTGTTGGTCATCACACCCAGTCCAAGGCCAAATGTAGCATAAACGTCGAGCTGTTTCCAAACCTTTCCATGCAAAGAGACCGTAGGCATGAGCGATAAATTATCACGCGTGACATCGGCAATAGCCAGCCCGGTTCCTTCACGGTGAGTGGAGTTGGATTCGGTAGTAGTGATTGGCCGGCCATGGCCGTTATCCTGTTTATGCTTGGTGATGGTCGTGGTGTAATAGTAATCATATTTACCACTCACCAGACCTTCATATCTTCCACCGGCGGCATTGTCTATCTGGAAACCAACACCGAGAGCAAAGTCCACACCGAAAAGATTGAACAAATTATCTTTGATGATCCATTCGCCGGCAAGACGCTGGGTAAACATTCCCTTGGTTCCGTTAATGTTTTCAGCAGCACCGACACCAATTCCGAGTTCAAGGAATCTGTCTCCCTGCTCCACTTGTGCAGTGGCAGCGAGAGAGCCCAACATGGCAAGCGCTGATGCGAAGAAAAGTTTTTTCATAATTGTGAATCGAATTAAAAGCGTGGTAAGCTAAATGCTGATGTTTTAAAATCGCATATCCGCGAACTGAACCAGTTCAATTCGCGGATATTAAAGTTATCCTTTGAGGCGACAGCACTGAGTGAAGGCTGCCGAAGTCATCCGTGGGGAACGCGGTTCCGGAGCCCGGGGATGCTTAGTCCTCGTATTTTTTAAAGATAATAGTAGCGTTGTGTCCTCCAAAGCCGAAAGTGTTCGACATAGCTGCCTTGATGTCACGCTCCTGAGCTTTGTTGAAGGTAAAGTTGAGATTATAGTCTACCTCCGGATCTTCGTCTCCTTCAGCGTGATTGATGGTGGGAGGAACTACTCCTTCGTTCATGGCTTTAACGCTCAGGACAGCTTCAAGCGCTCCGGCTGCCCCAAGGAGGTGGCCGGTCATCGACTTCGTACTGCTCAGATTCATTTTGTATGCGTGGTCACCAAAAACTTCTTTAATAGCTTTTGCCTCACCTATGTCGCCAACAGGAGTGGAGGTGCCGTGAAGATTGATGTAGTCAATATCCTCAGGCTTCATACCTGCATCCTTGAGGGCACTCTGCATACCCAAGACCGCACCCAAACCATCGGGATGGGTAGCCGTGATATGATAAGCATCCGCACTCAGACCGGCACCGGCAACTTCGGCATATATTTTCGCACCGCGAGCTTTGGCATGTTCAAGTTCCTCCAATACAAGAGCAGCTGCACCTTCTCCGATGACAAATCCATCGCGCGAACCACTGAAGGGCCGAGAAGCGCCTTCTGGATCCTCATTGCGGGTGGAGAGCGCTTTCATCGAATTGAAACCGCCTACTCCAGCCGGATATACGGCTGCTTCAGCACCTCCGGCCACAATAGCATCTGCCATACCGAGCCGAATATAGTTAAAGGCATCTATAAGCGCATTGTTGGAAGAAGCACACGCGGACACCGTTGCGAAGTTAGGTCCACGGAAACCATGATCTATCGAAATGTGACCGGCCGCTATGTCCGCTATCATCTTCGGAATGAAGAAGGGATTGTATTTGGGGCCTTTATCCTGATTGACGGCATAATATCCGGCTTCCTCTTCGAATGTGTGAAGGCCACCGATACCGGCAGCAAATATAACACCGATACGATTTTTGTCAAGGCCGTCGTTGTCGAGGCCCGCATCTTTGATAGCTTCATCGGCTGCCACCATGCCGTACATGGCATAAAGATCCAAAGTACGAGCCTTTTTGCGGTCGAAATGGTCTTCTGGCTTGAAGTCTTTTACTTCACACGCAAACTGTGTGCGAAAAAGGGAAGCATCAAAATGCGTGATTGGACCGGCACCGCTGACACCGTTGCGAGCGTTTTCCCATGTGGCGTCTACATCGTTGCCAATAGGGGAGAGTGCACCCAGTCCGGTCACTACAACTCTTTTCAATTCCATAGTTAAGCTGGAAATTTTGGGATTGGGGAGGTGATTGTGGATAGCAATCAAAGGCATCCGCAGTCCGCATCTATTGTTCGAGGGAGGGACTGCGGAATTCCTTTTTCCGGTTTATGCCCGGATTATTTCTGATGAGCTTCGATGTAAGCGATAGCGTCGCCGACTGTGGTGATTTTTTCTGCTTCCTCATCAGGAATTGTGATGTCGAAAGCCTTCTCGAACTCCATGATGAGCTCAACGGTGTCGAGTGAATCTGCTCCCAAATCTTTGGAAAATTCTGCAGCCGGTGTTACCTCGTTTGCGTCAACGCTCAGTTTGTCGACGATAATCTCTTTCACTTTCTGTTCGATGTCCATAAGTGTGTAATTTTCGTGATTATTATTTACT
The DNA here is from genome assembly GCA_964574285.1 of uncultured Sangeribacter sp. Taxonomy (GTDB): domain Bacteria; phylum Bacteroidota; class Bacteroidia; order Bacteroidales; family Muribaculaceae; genus Lepagella. The sequence goes on from CAZNMC010000028.1 coordinate 15,041, forward strand.
TTTCTTTATTTCAGACTGCAAAGTAAATGATAATTTTTCAAAAAAAGAAATTTTGAGTGTAAAAATGCACAAGTTTTTCACTTCTGTGCAGTTTTTCAGCCTTCTCCAACATTAATTATTCCAACTTTTCCAATTTTTAGCTTAATTTCATAGATATTAACTCCACTATGATAAAATCTCACGAAGCACTGCAGGAGATTTCATCTCTCCAAGACCGGGAAGATGCAAAGCATAATACCGCAAAAGGTCGTCCAAAATCCGCCGGCGAGCTTCTCGCGAAAGACGAAGCCCCCGGCTGTTGGCAAAATTCAGTCGCGAGAGTGTAACGACAAAGCCCGCCTCCGCTGCCTCGACAATGTCGCCATGAGCCGGTCGCATATCGACAAAGCAACCAGACCGCATATCAAACATTCTTCCGGTTTGAAATCCTCCTACATCAGGACTAATGCCACAGAAGGAAGCAAGCGAAGCAAGAAGCACCAAAGGGAAATTGGCCAACGTCCTCCCACCGGACATGATCCCAAGCAGGCGGAAGGACTCCGAAAGATAGTCCCATAAACCGCTATCCGGTGGCGACTCCCGAACCAAACGCCCTATAAATTCGGCAACAAACATCGCCACCGATGTTTTAATCGGATCCATATAAATAGAGGAGGCGGTGTGGAGAGTAGACACCTGCAAAAGACGCCCGACATCCCTCCCCACCTCAAGGCGGGCGGTCAACTCGACAATCGACAAGGGCATCAACATTCCACGACGCAGCCTGGCAGTCGCACCCGATCCTGAGCCAACAGCCAATGCAAGACGAGCTCGCTCGCGAGTGAAGAAAGTGGTTATGTCGCTTCGATCGCTGTGGCGGATAGTACCTAATACTATCGCTGTGTATTTTTCAGTCATAAGGAATGAACCTTTCGAAACCCCGGATGTTTTTAAAGTAAATAAAAACTGAATTTTAAACTCTAATTTTATTGATAATATTATGTCAGACACTCAAAAAACTCTGAAAGGCACTCGCACCGAGACCAATCTTGCAAACTCTTATGTTGCTGAATCATGCGCATATACCCGCTACACCTTCTACGCTCAACAGGCTCAAAAGGAGATGTACTATCAATATGCCAATATTTTCAATGAAACAGCCGCCAACGAACTCCACCACGCAAAAATATACTTCAAATATCTTACCGACGGCCAAGCACAGACTCCACCCGTAAGCATTGATCCGGGCATCATCGGTTCTACTGCCGACAACCTGAAAGTGGCTGCCGCTGAAGAACAAGCTGAAGGTGTGGATTTCTATATTAAGTCAGCTGAAGTGGCCGAAGAAGAAGGCTTTACTGAAATTGCTGCCCGCTTCCGCGCTATTGCTTCTGTTGAAGCTCACCACGAAGCTCGCTTCAATAAAATGCGTGAGCGTATTGAAAACGGCACCGTTTGGAAACGTGAAAAACCTATCAAATGGCAGTGCCTTGTCTGCGGATACATCTTCGAAGGTGTTGAACCACCACAAAAATGCCCCGCTTGCTACCATCCCTATCAGCACTTCATGCCGATGGAAGACAATATTTGATCAAAATTATAAAGAACTTTTTTCAGAGGACAGACCGGTTTGTGGTTTGTCCTCTTATTTTATAAACCGATTATTTTAAGACTTGCCCGGAAAGCAAACTGTTATATAGGTCTATATACTGATTAAAACACTTATCCCTATCAGCTGCTGCCAAAGCATGGCGACGACAGTCATCAGAGGAGTAGCTTTCTCCTCTGGTGATCTTTTCCACAGCCTTCACCAATCCCTGCAAATCGCCTTGTTGGACCACTATTCCGGTAGCTGGAGAAATCGTTTCCGGAGTTCCCCCCGTGCGATAAGTTATGACGGGTGTGCCACAGGCTTGTGCCTCCAGATTGACTGTTGAATAAGTGTCTTCATAGGTTGGATTGACCAATACTTGAGCCGAAGAATAGATTCGGGCCAGCTCTGATTGTCCATTAGTCCGTTCTATTCCCTCTATGCCCACCGGAAGAGATTGAATTTGATTCTTTTCGAGACCGACCATCACAATGCGATAATCTTGTCCAAGCAGACCACGAAGTTTAAAAAAATCATCGAATCCTTTTTTCTGGCTCCACACATTCGCTACTCCAAGAATTATTTTTTCCTTCGGAGCACACGGTTTGAAAACACTCAGATCTATACCGTTATGGATGACAACCTTATTGGTATCGCCAAAGAAGGACTCCCCCACCAATTCCGCTATCCACTTTGAAACCGGCACTAATGTCAATTGCTTCCCAAGCGATGTGAAATATCTCTTTTTCTTTCGAAAATTAGATTGAGAATTATCGAAAAACAGTGAGGATGGATACTCTCCGAGTGAAGGACAACGACCGCAGCCTGTCTTCCATTTTTCACATCCGCTGGTGATGAAATGTGAACAATGACCCGTAAAAGGCCAGCAATCGTGCAGAGTCCACACGACCGGACCTCCCCATTCCTTCAAAAACTTGAAGAGCAACGGATAATTAATATAATAGCCGTGAATATTGTGTAGATGAATGACATCGGGATTGATTCCCTTGATTTTCCGAATAAATAATTTAGTCGCTATCACCGAAGCCCGGCCGTGATTATCAAGCAGTCGGGATTCTGCGCCATGAAGACAGACGTCGGCCTTGGAGCCTATTCGAATCAAGTTGGATGCACTGTTCGCTTGCCCCCGACCAAAGGCAATCCAACTTTCCCATCCTTTGGACAGAGCAAGTTTTCCGATTGCCTCAGCAATCTTTCCGGTAGAGCCCCAGTTGGCAGTCACATTGATTTGAAGAAGTTTTGACATAGCGAATGGAATTATTCATCTCCCGAATTGAACTGAGGACAAAGATACTAAAATAGAATGAGATTACCAATCCACTATTAAATATCTTCTGTATGATTCAAATCGAAATATTTTTTTCAAGTTACTTTTTTTGCAACTGACTTGCATTCGAAACGCTCTAACTTTGCCGATGAAAAGTTGAAACAAAAAAAAAACATCCTTTATATCTAACGATTATGAGCAAGACTTACAAAATTGAGGTTGATTGTGCCAATTGCGCCAACTTGGTGGAAGAAGCAGCCGGTAAAATACCGGGAGTTAGAAATATTTCAATTTCTTTCATGACTCAAAAAATGAAAGTGACTTTTGATGAGGGGGTAGATGAATGGGCTGTGATGAACCAAGTCCTGAAAACTGCTAAAAAAATTGAATCTGACTTTGAAATCCTCTAATCAACACTTCTCATGAACAGGAAGCAATGCATTAGGCTAACCCGGATAATCATCGCATTGGGAGCCACAATTATTCTGCAGATTTTTCCTACTGTAGGATTAGCCCAATTGATTCTTTATCTTCTCGTGTACTTAATAATCGGGAGCGACATTCTCAAGAAAGCACTCAAAGGGATTGTCAACGGACATCCATTTGATGAAAACTTCCTCATGGCAGTAGCCACTATCGGGGCTTTTGCATTAGCTATCTATGAAAAAAACGGTGAATATCTCGAGGCAATTGCGGTGATGCTTTTCTATCAGATAGGAGAGTTTTTTCAAAGTTATGCCGTCGGAAAAAGTCGGCGGGATATTGCTGCCTTGATGGATATTCGACCCGATTATGCCAATGTCGAGCAAAATGGCTCAATCGTAAAAATTGACCCCGATGAGGTGAATATCGGGGATATTATCATAGTGCAACCGGGAGAAAAAATCCCAATAGACGGAATCGTGGCTTCCGGAGAATCCTCACTCAACACCTCGGCTCTGACCGGCGAATCCCTACCTCGAGAAGTAGTCAAAGGCGAGGAAGTCATAAGTGGCAGCATCAATCTATCCGGATTGCTTAAAATTCAGACCACAAAAGAATTTGGAGATTCAACCGTATCCAAAATACTTGAATTGGTGCAGGATGCCGCATCAAAAAAATCGAAATCAGAGAATTTCATCGCTCGATTCGCCCGAGTTTACACTCCTACCGTTTGCGTTGCTGCCTTGGCTCTGGCAATCATTCCTCCGCTTTTTATGATAATATTTAAAGGTGCGACGTGGGGTGTACCCGCATTTGAGACATGGATATATCGAGCCCTGGTATTCCTGGTGGTCAGCTGTCCATGCGCCCTGGTTGTAAGCATTCCTCTCACATTCTTTGCCGGCATCGGGGGAGCAAGCCACGAGGGCATTCTGGTCAAAGGAGCTAATATTTTGGAAAATCTGTCGAAGGTGAAAACAGTCGTTTTCGACAAGACAGGCACCCTCACCCAAGGTGTGTTTCAAATAAAAGCTTTCCACGATGCCCTCGACAATGAAATGGAGCAGGAGAGATTACAACTGCTTGAATATGCTGCCGTTGCCGAATCCTCTTCCTCCCATCCGATAGGTAAATCCATTCAAAGCGCCTACGGAAAAACGCCCGACAGACGACGAATAAAGGACTTGCAGGAAATTGGCGGTCATGGCATCATTGCAACCATCGACGGGCAAAACGTCGCTGTCGGAAACGACAAACTCATGAAGCGATTAGGGATAAAAACTTGTAATTGCGAATTGCCGGGCACAATTGTGCATTTGGCTGTCAACCAAACATACGCCGGCCACATCGTTTTGGGCGACGTCGTGAAGCCTACATCGAAAGAAGCAGTCAATGACTTATCCCGCTCAGGAGTACGCAACACAGTGATGCTCACCGGTGACGCCAAAGCCGTAGCGCAACAGACAGCTCAGGAATTAGGTATTACGAACGTCTTCAGCGAACTTCTTCCAGCCGACAAAGTAGCGCGTCTCGAAGAGATTATAATGACTGCAGATGGCAACGAAAAAATAGCCTTTGCCGGAGATGGAATCAACGATGCTCCCGTCTTGACGCGAGCCGACATCGGCATCGCCATGGGAGGAGCCGGGAGCGACGCAGCGATAGAGGCCGCAGATGTCGTGCTCATGGACGATGACCCCCGAAAAATAGGAAAAGCTATTCGAATCGCACGCAAATGTCTGCGAATCGTGTGGGAAAACATATTAATGGCCATTGGCATCAAAGCCGCATGTCTGATCTTGAGCGTTTTCGGTATCGTCAATATGTGGCTTGCCATTTTTGCCGACGTAGGAGTGATGGTGCTCGCTGTCCTCAATGCTATGCGGGCCATGTATGTCCGACGCCTTTAACCTATGTTATGGCTCAATCCATCGACCATCTGCCTTGATGATCTCTATCAGCGCCCGAAGAGCATCTTCCCGCAATATGTTTTTATGAATCAATTGTTTCCCCCGATAGATGCTTACGCGTCCTCGGCCTGCGCCGACATATCCGTAATCGGCATCGGCCATCTCTCCGGGCCCATTGACTACACAGCCCATCACACCGATTTTGAGTCCTTTGAGATGAGCTGTGGCTTCCTTGACCTCCGTCAAAGTGGATTGCAAATCGAACAAAGTGCGTCCGCAACCGGGACATGCGATATAATCCGGTTTGGTGAATCGGAGTCGTGCAGCCTGAAGTATAGCCAATTCAAGACTGACCAACGATTCGTCTGCAAGAGGAGCATCGAGCCAAATGGCAGAAGCATATCCATCAAGGAGCAGAGCCCCAAAATCAGCACCCGCCTTAATGGCAAGAATAGTTCGGTCAGCATCCGGATAGGAAAGTTTCACCACAATGGGATTGCGATTTCCAAGAGCCTGAAATCTATCTATCCACGACCTGATTTCCCCAGGGGCATTGATATGGGAAGAAGTGACCACCACCGGCGTTTCCTCTTCAAGACAATAGGGTTGAGTGGATGCATCGAAATGCATCCAAGTCTCTGAATCCCGGTCGAAATCTACTTTATAAGCAGCGGGAAATCTATCTGAGCCCGAAAAAAGCCGCTTGGAAAAATCACGCGAGAGACCGGAGACTTTCTCAGTAGGTTCGATGATAGGCGCGTGTCCTTGGCGAATAGCTATGTGATCACGCAAAAGTTTTGCCATCGGTATTTCCGACTCCGGAGACTCACTCAGACTGACCCGAATAGTGTCGCCGATACCTTGAGCCAGCAATGTGCCGATTCCTACTGCGCTCTTCACTCGGCCGTCTTCGCCATCGCCAGCCTCGGTGACTCCGAGATGAAGAGGAAAGTTCATCCCCTCCTTCTCCATTGTGGCAACGAGAAGGCGCACCGTGTCCACCATCAATTTGGTATTGGATGCCTTGACGGAAATAACAATTCTATCAAACTTCTCCTCCTCGCAAATTCGGAGAAATTCCATCACCGATTCGACCATTCCCTCAGCAGTGTCTCCATACCGGCTCATTATTCTGTCAGAAAGTGAGCCATGATTCACCCCCAAACGAAGGGCGGTATCATGCTGGCGACAGAGTTCGAGCAAAGGGCGAAGAGCAACACGAATCCGCTCAATCTCTTCGGCATATTCCTCATCGGTAAACTCCAATTTACGAAATGTGCGTGCAGCATCCACAAAATTGCCGGGATTGATTCGCACTTTCTCACAAAGCGTCGCTGCCGTCATGGCAGCCCGAGGATGAAAATGAACATCTGCCACAAGGGGGATTAAGCAGCCGAGCTCATCCAGACGACGGCGAATAAGACCCATGGCTTCCGCCTGCGCCACACCCTGAGTCGTAAGTCTCACAATTTCTCCCCCGGCGTCTGCAATTCGGATAGCTTGAGCGGCACTCCCTTCCACATCCAGCGTGTCAGTATTGGTCATGGACTGCAACCGGACAGGATTTTCACCGCCGACAGCTGTCGTGCCAATGCGCACCTCTTTCGAAGGCCGACGCCCGTAATTATAGGGACTTAACATTTATACTTATATTCGAGAGCGGTCAATTCTTCGTTTGCTTTGACAATTTTTGCGGCAAGTGAATTCTTATAGTCCGCCATTCGCTTTTCGATTGCCGGGTCGGCAACAGCTAAAATCTGGCCGGCAAGAATCGCGGCATTGAGTGCGCCATTCACCCCTACAGTCGCCACCGGTATCCCCGGGGGCATCTGCACGATAGCCAACAAAGCATCCAAGCCATCGAACGAGGACCGAATGGGGACACCGATGACCGGGACAGTGGTCAGCGAAGCAATCACACCCCCGAGGTGAGCAGCCATTCCGGCACCGGCTATGATTACTTTAATGCCACGCTCACGAGCCGAGGAGGCAAACTCTTCCACCTCCTTTGGTGTGCGGTGGGCCGAAAGAGCCAACATTTCAAACGGAATCTCCATTGAGTCGAAGAAAGCCGCAGCCTTCTCCATAACAGGGAGGTCGGAGGTGCTCCCCATAATGATGCTTACAATTGGTTTCATGTCGTTAGGTGTGTATCTTAGTGTTTATAATGAGAGAACAAGAGCGGCTTGGAATCGGCCGAGGAAAAAATCAGTTGAAAGCGGTAAGCGCAAAGACTGAGATGAACCCGACGCCATATCCGGCGATGACTTGCCACACGGTGTGGCGTCCAAGCCAAACCCGGGCGCTGCCGAGCAATCCGGCCAAAAGAATCCATATCAGAGTCCACACGAGAATTTCATTTGAGGAGCCATCCCACTCCAATCTGAGCCGGACCAGCATGGCAATCACTCCAGCCACGGCTGCCGCGTGGGCACTAATTTTCCATCGGAAGTTAATAATAAAGTTAATCAATCCGGCCAAAGCTCCTCCCAAGTAAAACATGACAATCCACATGGGCGCTCCTTTGACGGCCATGAACCAGCCGGAGCCTGCAAAGGCAAGGATGGTGATGATATATGGAATCAATCGTTCGCGTCGATTGTTGAGCCCGACATCCTGCACCAATCCGAAGAGCTTGAGCAAATAGACCAGAATCATAGGCAAAGCGACGTTGATGGCAAAAATTATAAGACTGACCACAATTTTTGCGCTTGGGGCGGCCGCGTGCAAAGGGGAGAGGGAGAAAAGAAATAAAGTGGCGTAAAACGGCATCAGCAAAGGCACGAGCACCCACGAAAGGATGGTGGAAAGGGTGTCTAAGGCTGATTGCCGCGATGGGGGAGCCGGTTTGGGGGAGGAGAAAATTTCGGAATGATTATTTTCCATTGGGAATTATAGGGTAAATAGAATAAGGGGGTGTGAATTAGCAGATTATCGGATGCCCAAAAGAGCATTGAATTTTTGGGGAACGGGAAGCTCGAAGTTCATCAGGCGTCGGGAAATCGGATGGGCAAATTTCAGAGTGCGGGCGTGGAGAGCGATTCGATTCAACGGACTGGCCTTAGCACCATATTTGCGGTCGCCCACAATTGGATGGCCTAAATCGCGGGCATGAACACGGATCTGGTTTTTTCTTCCGGTGTCGAGTGAAAATTCTGCCAGGGTAAATCCATGTCGGCGCGCGAGAACCCGATAACGGGTGACAGCACGCTTTCCGACTCCCTCTTCTTCGGTGGAGTAGACTTCGAACTGGGAGGTTTCTCCCAAGTTGCTTTTAACTGTTCCGGCGTCTTGTTCGAGATAGCCTTCGAGAACTGCGACATATCGGCGGTCGAGGACCATATTGTTCCAGTTGTGTTGCATTGCAGCCTGAGCTTCAGCTGACTTGGCAAACATCATTAACCCCGAGGTGCCACGGTCGAGACGATGGACCACAAAAATCTTATTTTTGGGATCGACAGATTTCACATAGTCCTTGAGGATATTATATGCGGTTTCTTCTTTTTTGAGAGAACCTGTCCCGACAGAAAGCAAGCCGTAGCTTTTATTGACTACAATAATATCATCGTCTTCATAGACTATCTGCAAACGGGAGTTTCGAAACACGGGCCAGGAACGGGTGTAGTTTACTTCAACGCACATTCCGGGTTGGACGGGTGCATCAAATTGTGTGACAACATTTCCGTCAAGCTTCACCTGACCGTGTTTAAGCCAGCTTTTCAGTGTATTTCGGCTGACGTCGGGACGACAAGCGGCCAAAAATTCCATTAGAGGAGATGGCCGGTCAGTTTCATTCGGAAAGGCCTGGGTACGGTCCGGTTGATCAAGGCGTCTGCGATTATCGGGTTTCATTATTGTTAACTTTTAAATCCTCCCGCTGGGAAAAGGGAAGTAATTACAAAATTAATCAGTCTCTTTTGTTACTAACAACTTTTGAGTCGATTCTTCTTATGGAGACACGAGAAAGTCAAAGCAAAAAATTGCGGACCACAAACCATCCGGCGACCGCCATCCCCATTGCTACAATGAGGGGGACTGAGTAGAATTTCATATATAGGTTTGATCTTCGTGTGCGCTGCGTCTCAAGCCACACCATAAAAATCAATATAGGCAACATGAGAAGGAGAAAGGGGTTGTATTGCCATGCACCAGCCACATCGCCATGAAGAAGAGCGTGTAGCATTCTCTGAGCGCCACATCCCGGACACTGGAATCCGGTTGTCGCCAAAAAGATACATTTAGGCATCAATCGGCCACCAGGGTCGGCAATGAAATAAAAACTCATCAGAGCTATCACCCCGACCACAATCACTGAAGTCCTGATGGTCCGACGGTCAGTGCAGAAGGGAAAGCGGGACATAGAGTGAAGCAGAAATGACACCCAACACAAAGGAAACAATAATCCATATTTCCGCCTGTCGGGAAGCGCGGCGTGCGCCTTCGATGTCACCGGAATGATAGCGTGAACTTACCATGGTTGAAAAGACAATAGCGGCAATTCCCGGCAGAAAACAACAACAAAGGGTCACCAATACCGACAGGAGCAAATATGTCGGGGGCATCGGTTCCTGATTTTCGGAGTTAAATTTTATTGAGACCGTCTGAGCGGCTACTACGCCGGGAGCGACAGCGCCAAGATGAGACTTTGGGGTGGTGTGCGGGATTGGTGGCGGCACACTGGCTTTCTCCGGGTCATATTTCATCTTAAGTGTTTCCGCCCATTCTTCCTCCACACTTTTTGGGATAGCCGGGGGCTGTGGGTTGATGGAGGGATCGGTTGGCTCTTGGGGAGCCAAACGTCGCAAGGCTGCCACAATGGCGCGGGGATAAAGGTCGTATTCGACTTTGTGAATACGGCTTTCAAGAGTCTCGGGAGTGTCATCGGGTAGGACAGGAATACGTTCTTGCATCAAAATCTCACCGGCGTCAAATTCTTCTGTAACATAATGAACTGTAACTCCCGACTCGGTCTCTCCGGCATTGACGACGGCATAATGAACGTGATGGCCCCACATTCCTTTGCCGCCATAGTTTGGGAGCAGAGAAGGGTGAATGTTGATAACGCGCCCGGGGAAAGCATTAAGGATAACGGGACTAACGTAGTGCATAAAGCCGGCCAGTACCACCAGGTCAATACCTCTGAATTGCAATAATTCCACGATTCGTTCCGGTGCTTCATCCCAAACACGGTTAGGTATATATTCCGTGTCAATGCCAAGCGCCGACATGCGGTCGATCACCCCGGCATTCTGACGGTTTGTCAGCACGACTTCCACCCTTATTTTATTTCCTTCGTTGAAGAAGCGAACAATATTTTCGGCATTTGTCCCGCTACCGGAGGCTAATATAGCTATCTTTTTCATAATCTGTAGTTTAGAAGGTGAGAGGTTATCCAAGGGCTTAGAAATTGATTTCAGACTTGCTGCATCTCGACAAGCCTTTTGTAGTGTCCGCCGAGGGCAATCAATTCAGAGTGAGTTCCCCGCTCAACGATTCGCCCTTCGTGCATCACGCAAATTTCGTCGGCGTTAACTATAGTGGAAAGTCGATGCGCAATCACGATTGTGGTTCGATTCTTCATCAATCTTTCCAAAGCTTCCTGCACAAGTCGTTCGCTTTCGGTGTCGAGTGCAGAAGTAGCTTCGTCCAGAATCAGAATGGAAGGATTTTTGAGGATTGCCCGCGCGATACTGATGCGCTGGCGCTGTCCGCCTGAAAGCCGGCATCCACGGTCTCCGATCGATGTCTGATAACCGTCCGGGGTAGCCATGATGAAGTCATGAGCATTAGCAATTTTGGCGGCCGCAATCACCTCCTCCATGGTAGCGGATTCCACCCCAAAAGTGATATTGTTGAAGAAAGTGTCGTTGAAGAGAATAGCTTCTTGATTGACATTTCCCATCAGACTGCGGAGGTCGCTCACCCGATAGTCGCGGACATCGTGTCCGTCGACTTCGATAGATCCTTCCCCGACATCCCAAAAGCGGGGAATGAGATCTACAAGGGTGGACTTTCCGGAACCCGATTGTCCGACAAGGGCAACCGTATGACCGCTCTTCACTTCCAAATTGATATTTTTGAGCACGGGGATGGATCCGTCGTAGCTGAATCCCACATTCTGCAGCCGTATATGACTTTTAGCGATTGGATCCGCAGGCAGACTCACGGGCTTGGCCGGATCCTGAATTGGATTGACCGCTCCCAGAATCCGATCGATTCTTTCCAACGAAGCCATTCCTTTCTGAATGGAGTAGGTTGCTTTGGTCAGATCTTTGGCGGGATTGATAATACTATAAAAAATCACCATATAGTATATGAAAGTAGCACCGTCGAGGGAGGACTGGCCGGAAAGAATCAATGCTCCTCCGAAACACAACACGACCGCGATGGCGATTGTGCCAAGAAATTCGCTCATTGGATGAGCCAAACACTGACGGCGCTCGATGGTGTTGGACAAACGGAAAAAATCTTCCGTTTCCGTGTCGAAACGTTTTTCCATCTTATCCTCGGCATTAAAAGCCTTTATTATCCTAAGGCCGGATAAGGTTTCTTCGGTGGTGGAGAGGATTTGTCCAAACATCTGCTGGGCCTTGAGGGATGTCTTTTTCAACTGCTTGCCGACCTTTCCCATCACCAATCCGGCAATGGGAAGCAAGACAAAGACAAAGAGGGTCAGCTGCCAACTCAAAGCAATCATAGCCGTCAGGCAGATGATAATCATCACCGGATTTTTAAAAAGCATATTTATGCTGGACATCACGGAAGATTCGATCTGATTGACATCTCCGGAAAAGCGAGCCATTACGTCTCCCTTCCTCTCATTGGTGAAGAATCCTATCGGAAGGGTCAGTATTTTGGCATACATTTCATTGCGTATGTCTCGCACGATGCCGTTGCGCAAGGGGACAGTAAAAAATTCGCTCAAATAGGATGTGCCCGTTTTCAACATGGTCATCACCACAAGAATTCCGGCCAACACAATCAGAGCGGTGGTGGGACCGAAATCTTCGACAATTTTACCGGTATAATAATAAAAATTGTTGATAACCACGTCTTTAACATTTCCATCTTCGAGACTCATATAATCGTAGCGAGCATCGGAGATGTTGAAAAGCATCCGAAGTATCGGGGTCAGAAAGGCAAAGGAAAAAAGCGTCAGGAATGCGGTTAAAAAATTAAAAACCACACTCAAAAAAATATACAGTTTATAAGAAAGCGCGAAACGTCGCAGCAACTTGAAAAAATCTTTCATCGAAAAAGTTATTTGCTCCAGGTAAGGGGATTTTACGAAAGTAATCTCCCTCCCTGTCTGCCGGTCGAAATCCCATCTCTACAATGAAAGGATAAAATTCCTTGAAGAGAAAGCGATACATATTGGTTCAATTTGCAAAGTTACAATTTTTTCCATTCATTCCCAAATCATTTTATTGTCTGGCTCTCCCCCAATAAAACCGTCAAGGCGATATTACTTCTAACGCACTAAAAACCTCAAATTAAAATAAATCTACGGTGGGGGAATAAGGCAATATAAGGCTCTATTCCATCGTTGGGTATTTTACCCTCAAAACTATAAAATCACTTTTTTGTGTAAATTTTATCAAAAAGAGAGGGTATCTCAATTTATTTATATTACTGTCCGCTAAACCATAAAGGCCCTTGCCCAACCTCTTGAGAAATAGA